>NZ_JBYSWF010000003.1:23204-207388 GCF_058780865.1 Pseudomonas sp. GP01-A4 | reverse complement strand
CCTTTTGGTTACTTTTGGCTGGGCCGGCATTCCGGGCGTTTGCCAAAAGTGACCCGCTGTAAGAGCGGAACCATAAGTGGCCGTTACCGCAGCAACGGATATGTACCCAATACAGCTACCGCGCCAGCACCATGGCAAAATACCCAAACACCGTGAGCAAAATCCCCGACACCGCATACGCCACCGGAAACCCAATCCACGGCACCGTACTATCAATTTCCTTGGCCGCCTCCCGCGCCGGCCCCGAGTGACTCCGCGCCCCCGCAACACCGCCCATGAGAATCGCCGGGTTGATCTTGAACACATGAAAACCCACAGCCCAAACAATAAACGGTGGAATCGTACAAGCCACGAACCCAAGCAAAAAGATCTTCAACGCAATGATCGCGCTAATCTGCGAAACCAGGTTAGCCCCCGCATTCACCCCCACAATCGCGACAAAGAATATCAACCCCATGTCCTCCAGAATGTTGCGCGCCGCATTCGGGGTATTCCCAAAAAAACGCACCCGCGACACCAGCGACGAGACGATAATCCCCGATACCAGCAACCCGCCCGCATTGCCCAGCCCCACCGCCGCACCGAACGCCGGCACCTGAATCAGCCCGATCAACAACCCCAGCACCATACCCAGCGACAGCGTCAGCAAATCCGTCGCCGTACTCGCCCGCCCCGCCTTGCCCAGCAACGCCGTGGCCTTGTCGATGGCACTGCGCAAGCCAATCAAGTGCATCACATCCAGGCGCTGCAACCGCGTTTCCAGCCCCACCGGAATCGGCGCACCACCCCGCTCAATCCCCACCAACTGCACCTGCCCGGCAATCGGCGACTGGCTGAATTCCTTGAGCGCCCTGCCCACGGCATCCTTGTGGGTCACCAGAATCACCGCCTCATCCAGCGGTATATTCAACGCCCGGGCATCCGGTACTTCCGGCCCGATCAGGCCCATGTGATCGGTCAGCGCATCCAGGCTGCCGCCCAGGGCGATCACATCGCCCAGCTGCAACACCAGCGTCGGATCAGCCCCCAGCAACTCTTCACCACGCTCGACGTTCTCGATCTGGTACAACGCAAAGCGCTGGCGAAACTGCGCGATGCTCTGCCCCACCAGCTCCGGGTTCACCAGGCGATAGGCCCGCAGGTCAAACGGCCGATACCCACTGAGCCCGGCATCGTCGACGTTCGGCACACCGTGCTCCACCTCGAATGCCTTGGCCGCCTTGCGCGCATCCACACCCCACCAGCGCGGCAGGTATTTGCAGATCAGGATGATGCCGACCGTGCCCCAGATATAGGTGATGCCGTAAGACAGGGCGATCATCGCGGTGGCCGCCGCCGCCGTGGTGCCCGGTGGCAGCGGCACCACGCCCGAGGTAATCGCCTGTTCGGCGGAGCCAATCGCCGCCGACATGGTTTGCGAACCGGCAAGAATCCCGCCCGCCGCGCCCACCGGAAGGGATAACAGCCGCACGCCGAGCACCACGATACCCAGCCCGAGGAACGAGGACAGGATCGCCAGGAAGGTGAATTTCAGGCCATCACCCTTGAGACTGTTGATGAACGAAGGCCCGACCCGCAGCCCGACGCCGTACATGAACAGGTAATAAAACAGGCTCTTGGTAAAGTTATCGAGTTCGAAATGCACGCCGTAGTAAGACGCCCACGTCGCAATCGCGCAGCCGATCACGATGGCCCCGGCCACCGCGCCCAGGCCATAACCCTTGATGGTGCCGCGCCCGACCCAGACGGACAGGCCAACCACCAGGAACAGCAGGATGTAGGGGTTGTCGTGCAGGAAAGTAAAGAAGGCAGTCACGATGATTCGTACCTGGCGATGCAACGCTAAAGGCACCGGGCCTCGAGGCCCGGTGAGTGTTCAGTGCGTTCAGTCGAGGTTCGGGGTGTCGGCCGGGATGACCGGGTCGGCGATGGCGCCATGGCTGAAGCTGGGGCCCGCGTCGGAATGCTCCACCGGGTTTTTCTGCAGGTGGGCAACGGCCTTGCGCAGGTCTTCCAGCAGCAACGCCACCAGGTCACGGCTCACGCCATGCCGCACCAGGATGCGCTGTACCACGACGTTCTGCCGATCGGACGGCAACGGGTATGACGCGATCTGCCAGCCGCGCATGCGCACGCGCTCCGACAGGTCGTAGAGGCTGAAGCCGTGGTCGACGCCGTCCTTGAGCTTGTAGCAGACCGCCGGCAGCCCATCCTTGCCGTCGTACACCAGTTCCAACGGGGCAAACTTGGTGATTTCCGAGGCCAGCCATTGCGCCGTGTCGGAGCACGCTTGTTGAATCCGCGTGTAGCCGTCGCGCCCCAGCCGCAGGAAGTTGTAGTACTGGGCGATGATTTCACCGCCGGGCCGGCTGAAGTTCAGGGCAAAGGTCGCCATGTTGCCGCCCAGGTAGTCGACGTAGAAGATCAACTCTTCCGGCAAGTCTTCGGTGGAGCGCCAGATAACCCAGCCGACGCCCAGCGGCGCCAGGCCGTACTTGTGGCCGGAAGCGTTGATCGACTTGACGCGCTCGATCACAAAATCCCATTGCAGCTCTTGCTGGATGAACGGGGCGATAAACCCGCCGCTCGCCGCGTCGACATGGATCGGGATATCCAGGCCGAGGTCACGTTGCATCGAGTCCAGCTCGGCCGCCAGGGCTGCGACCGGTTCGTAGATCCCGGTGAAGGTCACGCCCAGGGTCGCGACGACACCGATGGTGTTTTCGTCGCAATATTCCCGCAGGTCGGCCGGGCGCAGGCCCAATGCGTCACCGCGCAACGGCACTTCGCGAATTTCCACATCGAAATAACGGGCGAATTTCTTCCAGCAGATCTGCACCGGGCCGCACACGAAATTCGGTTTGTCGGTGGGCAGCCCCGCCGCTTCCCGGCGTTTCTTCCAGCTCCACTTCAGTGCCAGGCCGCCAAGCATCGCCGCTTCGCTGGAACCGGTGGTGGAGCAACCCACGGTTTGCCACGACTTCGGCGCGTGCCACAGGTCGGCAATGATGTGCACGCAACGGTTTTCGATCTCGGCCGTCTGCGGGTACTCATCCTTGTCGATCATGTTTTTGTCGAGGGCATCGGCCATCAACTGCTGCACTTCGGGCTCGACCCAAGTGGTGCAAAAGGTCGCCAGGTTCTGCCGGGAATTGCCGTCCAGCAGCAGTTCGTCGCGCACCAGGTTGTAGGCGGCCGACGGCGTGGTCGAGTGCTCCGGGAGGCGGTACTTGGGCAGTTTGTGCTGGGCGGAGCCACTCGAATAGACGTCTTCGATGGCTTGGTCCTGGGTCTCTACGGTTCTGTGAAGTGCCATGAAATCCTGCTCTTGAATGAGGGAAATGGCGTAGACGTTGATCGCGACAAATGCCGATCAGGCTGCGTCAGGAAACGAACGATGGAGCGGTGGCGCCGAATATCACACGCACGGCGGCGCAGGAAAGTGACCCAGATCATTAAAGGCGTGGATAAGCAGGCAAACGTGCCGGGGGTGCCTGGCAGTGACCTACTGGCTCAGTGCTTCGTTCAATATCAGGCTGCGATAGTGCCCGGGGTTGGAGCCCGACCACTTGCGAAACGCCTTGTAGAACGAGCTGGCATCGGCAAACCCCAGCCGGGTGGCGATCTCGGCAAAGCTGATGTCGGAATCGGCCAGCCAGACGATCGCCAGCTCCTTGCGCACGCTGTCCTTGAGGCCCTGGTAGGTCTGCCCCTCTTCCGCCAGGCGCCGGCGCAGGGTCGAGGCCGAAATGCACAGGGATGCGGCCAGGCCTTCGGTTTCCGGCCAGGTGTCGGCGGGCATGTGCCGCAGGTCGGTCTTGATGCGGGTGGCAAGGCTGTCCGGGTCGCGGTATTTGACCAGGATGTTGGCCGGCGCATGGGCCAGGAAGCGCTTGAGCTCCTCCGGGCTGCGCTTGATCGGCAGGTCGAGGCAGTCGGCGGAAAAGATCATCCGGGTACGCGGCCGGTCAAAGCGCAGGTTGTCGGAAAACATCACCTGGTAGTCGTCGCAGAAGTCCGGCTGCGGGCAACGCAGTTCAATCGCCAGGATCGGGATCCGGCGCCCCGCCAGCCAGCAGGCGACGCCGTGGACGATCATCCAGTAGGCGAAATAGGTGAAGGCGCGCCTGGGTGCGGGCTCCGGCTCCAACAGTACGATTTCCGCCAGGCTCTGCTGGCGCACCAGTTGCGCCGGCATGCGCTCGAGCATCAGCGACAGGAACCCCAGGCCGGTTTCCAGCGCAGTGGCCAGGCTCGGTTGTGCCATGGAGGCCCGGCAGAGGAACTCCAGGCTGCCGGATTTGAGCTTGCGCGGGTCCATGCCAAAGAATTCATCGTCCATTCGCCGTGCCAGCAAGCGCCATAAGCGTGCGTAAGCGGTTGCCGGGACGCGTGCGGTTGGCTGGCCCAGCAGTGCTGGATCAATCCCGACCTTGGTCAACACTTCATCGGTCGCCGCACCCGGCGCACAGCTCTGCAACAGGGCTTCGCGGACCAGTTGGATGGAAATCGTGTCTTTTTCCGACATGGGGAATGGCGCAATCCGGTGGCTGGGACGATGCCGCGCATTCTAGTGTCGGATGCGGTTTGCCACCACCGTTCAGTCAAGGTTCAGTAAAGGTCAATATTCCCTGTTTAGTAATGAGTATCATTATGTTACAACTTAGCATCCTATCTAGTGACGATTCGGTGCCGAATGCTTGTTCCCTTTTTAATCATGCTGCGCGAAGGCATAGAAGCCGCCTTGATCGTTGGCATTATTGCCAGCTACCTCAAGCAAACTGGCCGTGGCCAGTACATGCCCGCAGTGTGGATCGGCGTATTTCTGGCAGCGGCCCTCGCGCTGCTGGTCGGCGGTGGCCTGGAACTGGTGAGTGCCGAATTCCCGCAGAAACAACAGGAACTGTTCGAAGGCATCGTCGGCCTGGTGGCCGTGGGCATTCTCAGCTCCATGGTGTTCTGGATGCGCAAGGTCGCGCGTTCCATCAAGCATTCCCTGCATGAATCCCTCGATCATGCCCTGGCCGGCTCCAAACACCAGGTCACCGCGCTGATCGCCATGGTGTTTTTCGCCGTGGCCCGTGAAGGCCTGGAAACCGTGTTCTTCCTGCTGGCCGTGTTCCAGCAAAGCGAAGGTCCGGGCGCGCCGATTGGCGCCCTGCTCGGCCTGATCCTGGCGATCATCGTCGGCTTCCTGATCTACACCGGCAGCATGCGCCTGAACCTCGGTGCGTTCTTCCGCTGGACCGGCCTGTTCATCCTGGTGGTGGCCGCCGGCATCCTCGCCAACTCGGTACAAGCCCTGCACGAAGCCGGGGTATGGAACCACCTGCAAACCGTACTGTTCGATTTCAGCGCGACGCTGCCGATGGATGGCCCGCTGGGCTCGGTGCTGGCCGGCATGTTCGGCTATCAGGACGCCCCGACCATCAGCACCCTCGGTGCCTACCTGATTTACCTGGTGGTGGCCCTGGTGATGTTCTTCCTGCCGGCGCCGCCGAGCAAGCCGGCTACCCGCACAACCTCTTCCGTTTCCAGCCAGTAAGGACCGCCTCTTGTCCAACCAAACCCCTCAACCGGCTCCGCCCTCCCGCGCCTTGCGCTGGGCGGTGGGCGGCTCGGTGGTCGTGATGATCGCCGCCGGTGGCCTGTTCTACTACGCCTCGCAACTGGCCGCCTCCAAGCGCCAGGCCAACCACAATGAAATCGCCGTCACCATCCACGCCCACAGCTGCGAGCCGAATGCGCTGACGGTACCGGCCGGACGCGCCAGCTTCCGCATCATCAACCGCTCGGACCGTGCCGTGGAATGGGAAATCCTCGACGGCGTGCTGGTGGTCGAAGAGCGCGAGAACATCGCCCCGGGCCTGAGCCAGGTGATCAACGCCAACCTGCTGCCCGGCGACTACCAGATCACCTGCGGCCTGCTGAGCAACCCGCGTGGCACCTTGAAGGTGACACCGACTGCCGAGTCTGACGCCCAAGCCAAGGCCAAGCCGTCGATGGTCGCGTTTATCGGCCCGCTGTCGGAGTTCCGCGTGTACCTGAGCAGCCAGGGTAGCGCCCTGGTCAAGGCCGTTACCGCGCTGGACCAAGCCATCGAAGCCGGCGACCTCGCCCAGGCCCAGGCGCTTTACGTACCGGCCCGCGAGGCTTACCAGCGCCTGGCCCCGGCCTCGCAACGCCTGGCGGAACTGGACAACGCGATCAACGCCCGCGCCGACTACTTTGAAAAGCGCGAGCAGGACCCGGCCTTCAGCGGCTTCCACCGTCTCGAATACGGCCTGTTCCAGCAACGCAATCTCGACGGCCTGGCGCCGATTGCCCAGCGCCTGGTCACCGACGTCACCAGCCTCAAGCAACAGCTGCTGGCCCAGTCGCTGCCGCCGGAGCAACTGGTGAGCATCGTGGTGCGCAACCTCAACAGCCTGGCCGACGTACGTGCCGCCAGCGGTGAGGAAGAACGCTACAGCCATACCGACCTCAACGGCTTCGCCGCCAACCTGGACGCCGCCCGCAAAGTGGTCGACCTGATGCGCCCGCTGCTGACCAAATCTGCCGCGCAATTGCTGCCGGGGATCGACAGCGCGATCAACGCCCTCGATGCCGAACTCAACGGTTTGAAAGTCGATGGCCGCTACGCCTCGTATGACAGCGTTACCGCCGATCAGCGCAAGCAGATCGCCGACAAGGCCAAGGCTCTGGCCGTTGCACTCGATGGAATCGACCCCGCCCTTGGCCTTTCCGGCCTGAAGTGAAGACGACCGTAGACATGAGTGATTCAGAACAATTTTCCGCCCAGCGTCGTCGTGTATTGCTGGGTATGGCCGCCACTGGCGCGGCCATTGCCGGCAGCAGCCTGAGCTGCCCGGCAATGGCTGCCAACGCGGCGGCACAGGTGACCACCGCGCCAAGCAGTGAAAAGACCCAGGACCACCACGATTTCCATGGCAAGCACCAGACCGGCATCGTCACTCCGCGCCCGGCCTGCGGCATGTTGGTGTCATTCGACGTGTTGGCCAGCGACCGCGAGGACCTGGAGCGGCTGTTCCGCACCCTGAACGAGCGCATCGCGTTCCTGATGACCGGCGGCACCGTGGTGCAAGTCGACCCGAAACTGCCCCCCACCGACTCCGGCATCCTCGGCCCGGTGGTGACACCGGACAACCTGACCATCACCGTATCGGTGGGCGAGTCGCTGTTCGACGAACGCTTCGGCCTGGCCGCGGCCAAGCCCAAGCGCCTGATCCGCATGGTCGGTTTCCCCAACGATGCACTGGAACCGGCGCAGTGCCACGGCGACCTGAGCCTGCAGTTCAGCTCCAACACCCCGGACACCAATATCCACGCCCTGCGCGATATCGTGAAAAACCTGCCGGACCTGCTGCTGGTGCGCTGGAAGCAGGAAGGCAGCGTGCCGCCCCAGGCCCCTGCCCGCCCCGGCGAGCCGGCGCAAAGCGCGCGCAACTTCCTCGGTTTTCGCGACGGTTCGGCCAACCCGAACTCCAACGACAACAAGGCGATGGATCAGATTGTGTGGGTCCAGCCAGGCAGCGACGAACCGGCCTGGGCCGCCAACGGCAGCTACCAGGCGGTGCGGATCATCCGCAACTTCGTCGAACGCTGGGACCGCACCCCGCTGCAAGAGCAAGAAAGCATCATTGGCCGGATCAAGACCAGTGGCGCGCCCATGGATGGCCAGAAAGAAACCCAGGTCCCGGACTACAGCAAGGACCCGGAAGGCAAGTTGACCAAGCTCGATGCCCACATCCGCCTGGCCAACCCGCGTACTGCACAGACCCAGGCCAACCTGATCCTGCGCCGGCCGTTCAACTACTCCAACGGCGTCAACAAAAACGGTCAGCTGGACATGGGGCTGTTGTTCATCTGCTACCAGGCTGACCTGGAGAAAGGCTTTATCAGCGTGCAAACCCGGCTCAACGGCGAGCCTCTGGAGGAATACCTGAAGCCGGTTGGCGGCGGTTACTTCTTCACCTTGCCAGGCGTCACCGGGGCCCAGGATTTCATCGGGCGCACGCTGCTTGATGCGACACATCCACAAACCACTGCCAAAACCTAAAACAAACCCCAGAGCGGAAATCGTCCCATGAAGAAGTCGTCTCTCGCATTGTCGTTGTTAATGAGCCTTTCGCCGCTGGCCGCCTTCGCCGCCACCGCGCCGCTGGACCTGGTAGGGCCGGTGTCGGACTACAAGATCTATGTCACCGAAGAAATCGGCGAGCTGGTCACCCAGACCCAGGCGTTCACCGACGCCGTGAAAAAAGGCGACCTGGCGACCGCCAAGAAGCTGTACGCGCCAACCCGCGTGCACTATGAGTCGATCGAGCCGATCGCCGAACTGTTCAGCGACCTCGACGCCTCCATCGACTCCCGCGTGGACGACCACGAGAAAGGCGTGAAAGCCGAAGACTTCACCGGCTTCCACCGCATCGAGTACAGCCTGTTCTCCGAGAACACCACCAAAGGCCTCGACGCCCTGGCGGACAAGCTCAACAGCGACGTACTGGACCTGAAAACCCGCGTGGACGGCCTGACCTTCCCGCCGGAAAAAGTCGTGGGTGGTGCTGCTGCTCTGCTGGAAGAAGTCGCCGCGACCAAGATCTCCGGTGAAGAAGACCGCTACAGCCACACCGACCTGTATGACTTCCAGGGCAACATCGACGGCGCGAAGAAAATCGTCGACCTGTTCCGTCCGCAGATCGAGAAGCAAGACAAGGCCTTCGTTGCCAAAGTCGACAAGAACTTCGCCACCGTGGACAAGATCCTGGCCAAGTACAAAACCAAAGATGGCGGTTTCGAGACCTACGACAAGGTCAAGGAAGCCGACCGCAAAGCCCTGGTTGGCCCGGTCAATACCCTGGCGGAAGACCTGTCCACACTGCGTGGCAAGCTTGGCTTGAACTGATCCAGACGCTGCATGCTCTCGCCCGGCCTGCCGGGCGAGAGCCTTCCTCAGGCTGACGCCACCTGCACTCCGTCCGAAGGCCGCAAGGCATCGCGGATAGTCCGCAGCTTCAAGCACGTTTCCTCGTACTCACTCCCGGGATCCGACTCGGCGACAATGCCGCAGCCGGCGAACAGGTGCGCCTCACAGCCTCTGATCAACGCCGAGCGCAACGCCACGGCAAATTCACCATCACCCTGCGCATTCATCCAGCCCACTGGCGCTGCGTACCAGCCACGGTCGAGCTGCTCGTGCTCTCGGATATAGGCCATCGCCTCACGTCGCGGCAAGCCACCCACCGCCGGCGTCGGGTGCAGGGCCTGCACCAGTTGCAGCAATTGCACCTGGGGATGCAAGCGGCCCATCACCGGCGTCAACAGGTGCTGCACGTTGGCCAGCCGGTGCAACTGCGGCTGGCTGGCAATGTCGAGCATCGCGCAATAGGGCTGCAATGCTTCGCGCAGGGTTTGAACCACCAGGGTGTGTTCGTGGCGGTCCTTGGGGCTGTCCATCAAGGCCTGGCCAAGTTCGGCATCGTGCTGCTCGTGACGACCACGCGGGCAAGTACCGGCCAACGCCACCGTGTTCAGCGTGCCACGAGTCACCCGCACCAGCCGCTCCGGCGTTGCGCCGAGAAAGCAGCTGTCACCACGGCTGAACGCAAACAGGTACGCCTGGGGATAGGCCGCCTTGAGGTTTTCCAGCAGCGGGCCACAGGGGATCGTCCGTGAGGTGGTCAACCGCACTTCGCGGGCCAGCACCACCTTGCGCAGGTCGCCGGCGTTGATGCGCTGCACGGCCGTCGCCACGGTGTCTTGCCATTGCTGCGCGCTGATGGTGTTTTCGTCGCTCGGTGTGCCGAGGGGAATCTCCTGGCGTGGCGCACTGGCGTAGCGGGACAGAAGCAACGTCCACTGGGTTTCCAGGCTCTGGGCGCAACGCACCGCGTCCGCCCCGGGCTCCAGCCACTGGCTGAAGATCACATGATGTTGCTCGGCTTCCCGCAGCAGCAGGATGCGCGGCAGCACCAGGGAGGTGGCGGCGAATGACTGCCATTTGAGCGAGCGTGGGCCCTTCGGGTCAAACGCAAAGCCGCCACACAGCAACGGCTGGCGCGGCCCCACCTGATGGGCCTGGCTGAGCAACGCCTGCCACGCCAGGGCACTGGCGTTGAAGCGGTCATCGGCCCCGGGGCTGATTTCCTCGGTACAACCAAAGCCGGCCATGGCCAGTGCGCCCCGGTCACTTGACCAGAACAGGCTTTGCCCGAGTACCTGGCGGTTGGCGGCAAATAACCGCAGCGGGTCCAGGCGCTCCGAGGCCAGGCTGAACACCACCAGCACTGCGCCGCCCTTCTCGCGCGCCAGGCGTTCGCCCTCGGTCAGCGCCTGAAGCAATCCCGGCAGACGTTCACTCATGCTCCGCTCCTTGATGCTGCTGGCGCCAGTGGCGCACTTGCTGGTCGATATTCCATTGGATGATCTGCGCAAACAGCGGGACCACGAACATCGGGTCCAACCCTTCGCGCTCGGCCCAGCGGCGGCGATGGGGCAGCATGGCGGCCACCCGCTCGGGGGCGGCGATGCTGGCTTCGTCAGGCTTGAACTGCGCCGCAGCTTTCACATAGGCCAACCGCTGGCCGAGAGCGCGGATGATCTGTTCGTCCAACGTGTCGATACCCAGGCGGACGTCTTCCAGCCCGCTGCACTGCTCAGGTGTTTTCATAGGATTCTCCGGTCATGGGGTCGACGGCCAGCACTGCCACGCCGGTTCGGCGGGGCTGCCCAGCAACAGTTCCAGGTGCTCGATCAGGTCGGCCTGGCTGTCGCGCAGGTAAAAATGCCCGCCGTTGAAGGTTCGAAAGTCGGTGACCTGGCGCGTCACTTCCGACCAGGCATGGGCTTCCTCCCGATCGACTTCGCGGTCGGTGCTGCCCAGGCATACGCTCACGGGCACGTCCAGCAGCTCGCTGATATCGCCGCAGTAGTTTTCGATCAGGCGGTAATCATTGCGCAATGCGGGCAGGTAAAGTGCCTGCATCTCGGGTTCGTCCAGGGGTGATGGCGCACCACCCGACAGGCGCCGCACATCCGCCAGCAGACCGGCATCCGGGCCCTGGTGCAATTGGCTGTGACGTTGCCGGTGAGGGGCCGGATGGGCGGAGACGATCAGCCGTTGCAGGTCCTTGCCCTGGCGGTTCAGGCGCCGCGTCACCTCATAGGCCAGCGCCGCACCCATGCTGTGGCCGAACAGCACCAGCGGCCGGTCGGACAGGTCCCACAGCGCCCGGGTAATAGTGCCCGCCATCCATTCCAGGCTGCCGGGCCAGGTTTCACTCAGGCGCTCTTCGCGGCCGGGGTATTGCACGCTGACCAGTTCGATGTCAGCCGGCAACAGTGCCTGCCAACCGCTGAAAAATCCCGCGCTGCCGCCGGCGTGGGGCAGGCAGACCAATCGGCAACGCGGCGTTTGATGCTGCGGGTAACGTCGCAGCCATGGGCTGGGGATTTTCTTCATAACACGCCCTCCTCCAGTTCAGTGGTGACGTGGATCCGGGTCTGCGGCAACCAGCGCAGCACCTGGCGCAAGCAGTCATCGGCGTCCATCACCTGGGCAGCGTAGTGCGTGCCTTCGGGCAGTTTGGCCAGTTGCAGGGCGCAGATTGCCGCCACTGTGCCGGTCAACGCCGAGCCGTCGGCGGCACGCAACCAGGCGGTGGCCTGCTGCGGTTCGCCGTGTTGCAGGCCTGCCATTTCGACTGCGAGCAACTGGTAAGGCGTGCGCCCTGCCAGGTCCAGCGCACTGGCCTGTACCAGGGCGGCAATGTTCTCTGCCGTGTGTCGCAGAGCCGGTGGCGAGCCCTGAATGCGCCCGAGTGCGGCCCGCAGGTGGCCGCCGTCGAACAGGTTGTAGGCCTGGGCTTCGCGCACCCGCAAGTCAGTAAACAAGCGCTGTTGCTCAGTGGTTAGATACGGGTGGGCCGTTACGGGACCGCCCACCAGCCAGGGCCGCTCGAAGTGTTCATCGACGAGTACGGCGGACTTGATTGCACGGCCATCGCACCAGCCCATCGAGGCCTGGCCATAGCCGTTGCCGAGGCTCAATAGAAAGTCCTCGGCCGCCGTTGTCGACAACCGCCCAAGTCCGACGGCATAGCAATGCACGGCATCGACGCGCTCGAACGACGCCGCAAGCACCTTGGGAAACAACCCCGACAGCCCGGGCAACATGCCGGCTGATAACACCACACGACGACCCGGCGGCAACTGAGCGGGCAGCAGCTGATGCAGCGGATCATCGCCGCCGACATCGATGTAATCGGCGCCACTGGCCAAAGCGGCCAGCGCCACCCGGTCGAGCACCTGGTAGCTGGGGCCCGCGCAATTGATCAGCAGGTCGCAGCCGCTGCAAAACGCCGCCAGGCTTTGGGCGTCCCACAGGTCCACTTCACGGATCTCGGCCTGCCCGTTCAACTCGCCGTCGTTAAAACGCTGCCCTTGCCCAGGGTCGCGACCGCCCAGGCGCAAGCGGCAATGACCGACCAGCACCCGCGCAACCTGCCGACCGACATGCCCATAGCCGCCTACAATCCCGACTCTCACGCCGCCACCTGCGCCAGCCGTTCGAACGCGCGGGCCACGGCTTCGACCTGGGGGCTCTGCATGCAGCTGAAGTGGTCGCCCGGCACGTCCACCACCTGCAATTCGCCAAGGCACAGGGCCTGCCAGTATTGGCTCATGTCGCGGTGCATGCCGGGCAGTACCTGGACTTCACCGCACTGGCGGATAAACACCATGTCACCGTCGTAAGGCGTGGCCTGATGCAAGGCGACGGCGGCCAGGCTGTGGCGCAGCACCTGCAGTTGCTCGCGCAGCCAGTCCAGGTCGCTCAGTTGCGAGCCGGCGTGGCGCATCGCGTCTGCAATTGCCTGCAAGCGCTCATCTGCCGACTTGGATGCCAGGGCCCGCAGGCAGGCCAGGGCCGTGGCACAGTCGGGCTCATCCTGCAGCGCCAGCAACGCACCTTGGGGCACGCGGCCCGGAGTTTGGCGCAGCACCTTGGCAATCGCCCGCTCCATCGCCTGTTCATCCACCGGGTAACCCAGGGTGTGCGGGTCGGCCTGCATCACGCGGGCGAACACGTACTCCGCCAGCAGGTCATCCTCGATCATGAACGGCACGCGGTAGCTGCTGATCACTGTCAGTTGCAGCACCTCGATGTCCCTCGCCGCGAGGCATGACGCCAGCTCCGTCGCCAGCAACCCGCCGAGGCAATAACCGACGATGCTCACCTGGCGCCGGCCTTCGGCGTGCAAGGTGTCGGCATAACGCTCGGCCAGTTCACGAATCGCCGTAGCCGGTGCCAGAGCCAGGTAACCCGGTACATCATTGAGCACCAGCCCCTCCAGTGGCGCTTCTTCCCCGAGTGCAGCAAACAGCGCGCGATACGGTGCCAGGGTGCCGCTGCCATCATGGACAAAGATCCGCGCCGGGCCTTGCGCCTCCTCACGAATCCGCACCAGCGGCGACAGGCTCTCGCTGCCCTGCCCCCGCAGGTAATCCGCCAGGGCCGCAACGGTGGGCTGGTTGATCAACTGGCGCAGCAAATCCCCCCAGGGCACGTTACGGGCCTGGGGCAGGCTTTCCCGCAGGCGACCAACCACCTGCGCCACCAGCAATGAATCACCGCCCAACTCAAAGAAGCCCTGTTCACGGCCCACACTGGGCACCCGCAACAGGGTTTGCCAGACCTCTGCGATACTGCGCTCCAGCGCATCCAGCGGTGCAGCCCCGCTGTTGGCCTGTTGCGTGGCCTGGGCCATGCCGAGGTTGGCCAACGCCTGGCGGTCGACTTTGCCGTTGACCGTCAGCGGCATTTCATCCAGTACCCGCCACTCGGTGGGTACCATGTAATCCGGCAGGCGCTGGCCCAGATGCGCGCGCAACGCCTCCGGCTCAAGGGTCTGGCGCTCGGTCTTGAAGCGCGTGATGAACAGGTGCTGGCCGATCTGTGACATCGCATCGTCAGCTGCCGGCATGCACAGCGGCGTCTGCGCGCCGGCTTCCTGCAACAGTTGCTGCCACTGCTCGCGGCGGATGAACGTGGTGTCCTGCTCGGCGCGGAAATCCTCGAACGCGGTCAGGCCCTCCTTGAACTCCATGGACGCCATGATCTGGTAGGTGTCGCGGGTGGCTTCGATAAAGATCAGCCAGCCGCCGGGGGCGAGCATTTCCCGCAGCCGGGCGAGTACCTGGCTGGCATGCCGCGAGTTGTGCAGCACGTTGGCACACAGAATCACATCCAGGGAGTTGGCGGCGATGCCTTGGGCCCAGTGGTCGAGGTTCAGGTCAAACAGCCCGTAGCTGACCCACGGAAACTCGACGAAATGCTCCCGCGCTTCGTTGAGGAAAAACTGCGACAGGTCGGTGAACTGGTAGTCCACCGCCAAGCCGTCCAGGGCCGGAATCAGGTCGGCACTGGTGCCGCCCACGCCTGCGCCGATTTCCAGCAACTGCAGACGCCAGCCCGCCGGTTGCAGTGCGGCGATTTCCTGCACCGCCGCACACACCGCCTGGTTCAGGTACTGGCTGATCAGGTTCTTGCGATAGGCGCCTTCGGCGGTGTCGGTACGGCCTTCGGGAAACAGCAAGTGCAACGGGTCGAGCCGGTCGCTCATCAGGGCAGGCAATTGCTCCTGGCTTTCCCGCAGGTAGCGCAGCACTTCACCGCCCCAGCCCACACTCGGTTCCAGCGCCTCGATGCGCTGCCACAGCTGACGGTATTCAGCACCCGAGACCCGCAGTGACGAATAGGCGCCGGTGCCTGGGTTGCGGTCTACCAGTTGTTCGCGATGCAGCGCTTGCAGCCAGCGGCGGATCAGCCGTTCGTTGCGTGGCGCCACTTCGCACAGGCTCATGATCTGGGCCAGGTCGTGCTCGACGCCCGGTTGATCAAACAGCCCCGGGCGTTGCAGGGCCAGGCCCATGGAGAGCAACGCGGCACGCTCGACGCAATCGGACATCTGCGTAATCAGCGCTTCCGTCAGTTGGCCTTTCACGCCGTTGGCCGCCGCCAAGGCGTTGGGTGCCAACCGGGTCGGCCAAGGCAATGGAGTATCACGCAAAGTCCCGCGCACGCAGGCCTGCAAACGCCGCTCGAACGCGCCCTCGCCCGCAGCGACCACCACGGCCGATTCGACATGAGGATGACTGAGCAAGGCACTTTCGACTTCCGCCAACTCGATGCGATGCCCGCGAACCTTGACCTGGAAATCCTCACGGCCAAGGAACTCAATCAACCCGCTTTCAAGGTAGCGCCCCAGGTCGCCGGTGCGGTACAGCCGCTCGCCGCTGTGGGCATGCTCGATAAAACGCTCGGCGGTTTTCTCCGCGTCCCCCAGGTACCCCATCGCCAACCCCGTGCCGGCGATGAACAGCTCACCGGCAACGCCTTGCGGGCGATCGCGGCCTTGTTCGTCGAGCACCATGAAGCGTTGATTGGCCAGCGGCGCGCCGTAGGGAATGCTGCGCCATTGTGCGTCCACCTCGGTGATTGGATAGGCAATCGACCAGATCGCCGCTTCTGTGGCGCCGCCCAGGCTGATCAGTTGGAGCTCAGGCAACAACGCAGCGATTTCGGCGGGCAGGTTCAGCGGGATCCAGTCGCCGGACAGCAAGGCCAGGCGCAGGCTCTGAGGTGCCGCGGCCGGCACGGCTTGCAGGTAATGGGCAAGCATCTGCAACTGCGCGGGCACCGAGTTCCACAGGGTCACACCGTGCTCGCGGGCGCATTCGGCCCAGTGGGACGGGTCGGCGCGGCGTCCGGCGTCGGGCAACACCAGGGCGCCACCTACGGCCAGCAGGCCGAAGATGTCGTACACCGAGAGGTCGAAGCCCAGGCTGGCCAAGGCGAGTACCCGGTCTTCGGCGCCGATGGCGAAGCGCTGATTGATATCCACCACCGTGTTGAGGGCCGCCTGGTGACTGATCATCACACCCTTCGGAATCCCGGTGGAGCCGGAGGTGTAGATCACGTAGGCAAGTTGTTGCGGTGTCACCTGCGGCGCCGGCAGTTCACGTCCGGCACTGGCTGCGGCCTGATCAACGGGTATGCACTGGGTCACCTGGGCGGGCCAGGCCACGTCCTCGCTCAACCACGACTGGCTGAGCACCCGGCTGACCTCGGCGTTCTCAAGAATCAACGCGCGCCGCGCCATCGGCTGATTAGTGTCCAGCGGCAGGTACGCCGCGCCGGCCCGCAAGATCCCGAGTACACCGACCACCTGGTCGATGCCTTTTTCCATGCATACCGCGACCCGCTCGCCGGGCTGGCAACCGCCATCCAGTAACTGCTCGGCAATCGCCTCGGCACGGGCGGCGAGTTGCGCGTAAGTGAGCTGTCGCGCGCCCTGGATCAGGGCGACACGTTGGGGTTGCGCCCGGGCCTGGCGAAAGAACGGTTCATGCAGCAAGCCTGGGGGAATCGGCTGCGCCGTCTGGTTGATCAACTCCCGCACCAGTCGCTGGGGTGCCGGCAGTTCAAGGCAATCGTCCAGGGTCCAGGCCGAAGGCTCCCGCGCCAAGCGCTTGAGCAGACGTTCGAAGGTGTCGAACATCGCTTCCAGCATGGCCTCATTGAACACGCCCTGGCGAATGTCCCAATTGATGAACAGGCCGTTGTCGCGCTCGCTGACCTGGCAATCAATCAACACTTGCGGGGTCTGGCTGATGCCGTGCACCAGTTCTGCGCCGGGCATAAATGCCCCGCCGCCACTTTCGCCACCGGCGCCCAGGGTGCTGGTGAAGGCATAGGGCATCAAGGCCGCATCACGGCCTTTGCGCCGCGCCAGTTCGCGCAGTACTTCAATGCCGGAACACAGGCGGTGGTCCATGTCTTGCCACAGTCGCTCCTGCAACTGCTGGCTGCGTTCACCAAAGCTGCCGCCTTGCAGGGTCTGGACTTCCAGCAATTCCACCGAGCTGAAATCCCCCACCAGCCGATCGACCTGCGGGTGCAGCGACAGGCGATTGAGCAAGGTCAGGCTCAAGCAGAAATGCCCCTTGCGGCTCCAGCGCCCCAGGGTTTCGGCATAGCAGGAAAGAATCGCCGCCGACGCACCCACGCCGGCCGCCGCTGCATTCAGGCGCAGGGCGTTGAAATCCCGGGCCTCCAGGTTCAGGGCGCGGCGCTCGAAACGCGGTCCGCTGGGAGCGCCCTGCATGGGCAATTCCGGAGCACCGGGCAGGCTGTCGACCCGCGCCCACCAGTACTGGCGGTCACGCTGGTAACGCGGCTGTTCCCGCAACCGGCGCTCGCCCAGTACGTAGTCGCGAAAACTGATGGGCGCCGCCGGCGGCAAGGCTTCGCCACGATAGACCTGCTGCAACTCGGCCAACAGCATGCGCACGCTCTGGTAGTCGCACACCAGCAGATCCACTGAGAGATGCAGGCGCGCATGTTCACGGCCCTGGCTGACGCACAACTCGATCAGCGGCCACTGCTGGGGCGACGCCAGGCGAATTTCCATGCGTTCGCGCAGAGCGGCCAGTGCACGGCCGTCGTCTTCGCGCAGGTCATGCCGGGCGATCAGGTAATGCGGCACCTGGGGCAGGATTTGTTGGTAGCCGTCTTCCAGCACCACCGCCCGCAGCATGTCGTGACGCGCAATCAGATGGTTCCATGCCTGCTCCAGGCGCGCCGGGTCCAGTTCCCTGAGTTCAAATTCCAGGTAACCGTGGCACGCCACCCCGCCGTAGCTGAATGCCTGGGTGCGGCCCATCAGGTAAGCGGCCTGCACGTCGGTCAGCGGAAACGGTTCGCTGCGGGCAGCCAGGTCGGCCGAGACGGTGGGCATCACCGGTTCCATCAATTGCTGCAACAACGCGTCCTTGTGTTCGCGCAATTGTTGCAGGCGGCCTTCATCCATCACCCCGGCGGGCGCCCGGTAGCGCAGGCGACCCTGCTCTTCCCAGAGTTCCACACCCAGTGCTTCGAGGTCCTGTTGCAGTTGCTGCAGTGTCATAGCGCACCCTCCACCATTGCGTTCCGGTTGACGTGGTCCTGTTCTCGTCGGGCGACAAGCCATTGGGCCTGGCGGGCGACGGTGGCCGCGTTGAAAAAGTCCTTCAGCGACAGTTCGACGTCGAACTGTCGGGCGATACGTTCGATCAGGCGAGCGGCCAACAGACTGTTGCCGCCGAGGGCGAAAAAGCCCTGGTTGCGTCCCACCAGGGGAATGTCGAGCAATTCGCGCCAGAGCCCGGCCAACAGTTGTTCGGCTTCGCCTTGAGGCGCGTCTTCATGCTCGGGTCTGGCGCCCTGGCGTTGCTCCTGCACCAGCCACAGCAGTGCGGCGCGGTCGACCTTGCCGTTGGCGCTCAGGGGCAGTTCGGTGAGGTTCAGCCAGTGGTCCGGCAACATGTGTTCCGGCAACCATTGGCAGAGCCACTGGCGCATGGCTTCGGCATCCGGCAGCGCGTCGCCCATCAGGGTTGCTGCCAACTGCGGGTTGGCCCCGGGCAACACCAGGGTGACGGCACGACTGACGGCCGGATGGCGTTCCAGGGCCACGTCGATCTCACTGAGTTCGATGCGGAAGCCACGGACCTTGACCTGCTGGTCCATACGCCCGAGAAATTCGAGGCTGCCGTCGGGCCAATAACGGCCCTGATCGCCGGTGCGGTACCAGCGTTGCCCGGCGTGCTCGACGAAGCGTTGGGCGCTGAGATGCGGCAGGCCACGATAGCCCTGGGCAACCCCGGCGCCGCCGATCCACAACTCACCCGCCACCCAGTCCGGGCAATCGCGGCCCTGGCTGTCGACGACTCGAAAGCTTTGGTTATCCAGGGGTTTGCCGTAGGGAATCGAGAGCCAGTGAACCGGCACTTCGTCGACGTCCTGGACGTTGGACCAGATGGCCGCTTCAGTGGCGCCGCCGAGAGCGGCGAACCGGGCGCTTTCGCCGGCTGCCAATCGCAGGCGGCGTGGCAGGTCCAGCCCGACCCAGTCACCCGAGACCATCGCCAGGCGTAATCCGCTCAGGGCATTCGGCTCGCGGGCCTTGAGGGTCAGCATGTCGAGCAACGCCGGTACCGAGTTCCACAGGGTCACGCGCTGCTGGCGGATCAGCCGCAACCATTCGGACGGCTCCTTGCGCCGCGCATCCGCTGGCAGCACCACGGCGCCACCGACACTCAGCAGGCCAAACAGGTCGTACACCGACAGGTCGAAATCGAGGGCGGAAACCCCGAGCACACGGTCATCCGCGCCCACCTGATAACGCCGGTTGATCGCGGCGACGGTGTTCAGCGCCGCCTGGTGGGAAACCTCGACGCCCTTGGGTTCGCCGGTAGTGCCAGAGGTAAAAATCACATAGGCCAGTGCGTCCGGCGCCACCTCGATCGGTTGTTTCAGGGCCCTGGCCGAACGCGCCTGGGCCAGGTCCACCACTTGCAAGTCCGCCAGCCATACACCGCGATCACGGTGGGCCGTATCGGTGATCACCACCTTGGCTCCGGCGCGTTGATAGATCATGTCGCGACGGGCTGCCGGCTGTTCGATACCCACCGGCACATACACCGCGCCCGCCGCCAATATGCCGAGCACCGCAACGATTTGCGCCTGGCCTTTGGGCAAGGTGATCGCCACCGTATCACCCGGTTCAATCCCCCACTGGCGCAGGGCACCTGCCACTTGCAGGGCCTGGGCCGCCAGCTCGGCGTAACTCAACTCAGCGTCCTCGGTGATCAATGCCACCCGCTGCGGGTGCACCTGCGCCTGTTGGAAAAAGCCATCGTGCAGCAAGCCTTTGTCATAGGCCCAGGGCGTGTGGTTGACCGCTGCACGGACCTCTTGCTGGCCTTGGGGCAACGGCAGCGGCGCGGGTTGGCGCCAGTCACCGGTACACAGCCACGCCAGCAGGTCGCCATAGGCGGTGAACATTTCGTCCAGCAGGCCTTCGGGGAACAGCGCATCTACCCCGTCCCAGTTGAGCAACAGGCCATCGGGCAGCGGATAGCTCTGGTGGTCAAGCCACACTTGGGGCGTTTGCGACAAGGCCCAGCCCGGTTCGCCCAGGTGCTGCCGGCAAGTGGCGTCGACAAACGCTTCGCCAAGGTTGCAGGCAAACACTACGGGGGCGCCGCCTTGCCGGGTGCGGGACAACTCACGCAGCACTTCCACACCAGGCCAGGCGCTGTGGGCGATGTCGCGGTGCAGTTGGCGTTGCAGGGCTTGCGCCTGCTGCGCGAAAGAACCCGCCTGGCGCTGGTCGATCTCCAGCAGCACCAGGTTGGAAAAATCCGCCAGCAGATGCGGGACGCAGGGGTGCAGCTCCTGGCGGTTGAACAGCGGCACGTTCAACAGGAAATGCTGGCTGGCGCTCCAGCGGCCCAGCACTTGGGTATAGGCGCAGCACAGCACGCTGGCCAGGGTCAGGCCGTGTTGGCGGGCCTGGTCTTCCAGGGCTCGCAACTGCGCGCGGCCGAGGCGCATCGCCAGGCGACGAAAACGCGGCGGGCCGAGGGATTGCGGCTCGTGTGCCAAGGGGAGTTGCGGGCCGTCGGGCAGGTCATCCAGACGTTGCAGCCAGTAGTCCCGCGCGCCGGCATCGCTGGTTCGGGTGGCGCCCAGGTAGTGGGCAAAATCCCATTCCAGACGTGGCAGCTGCGCCTCTTGCCCGCTGTAGATCAGCGCCAGATCCCGCAGCAGTACGCTGATACTCAGGACGTCCGCCACCAGCAAATCGATGTTCAGGTGCACCCGGCTGCGGCCGTCGGGCAAGCGGCTGAGTTGCACATCAAACACCTCGCCCTGGCGCACATCCAGGCAGCGGTGGGCCAGGCGCTCACGCAAGGCCAACTCATCCGGCCGTTCATGCACGGTCAACCCAGGCCACGGGCTGGTCGGCAGCACGCGCTGGCAAGTGGCGTTCGGGAAACAGGCGCGCAGCATGGGATGGCGGTGAGTCAGGCGCATCACCGCGCTTTCCAGGCGTTGAGCGTCGACCTGATACCCGTCCAGCTCCTGATACAGGTGACAGCCAACGCCCCCCAGCGGCATGGCCGGGTCGCGACCAAACCAATAAGCCTGCTGCAACGGTGTGAGGGCGAAATCGTTGTCGGCGGCGACGGGCTTGAGGTGCGTCGCCTGCCCGCGACGGCGGTCGATCAGCAACCACCAGGCCTCAAGGGTCGGCTGCTCAATCAGTTCGGCAAAGCTCACCTGCACACCTTCGCGGGCGAGCAAGGCCGGCAGGCGCATCATGCTCACCGAGTCCAGGCCCTGCTCGATCAGCGAGGCATCGGGCTCCAGGTCCTGGGGGGCATAGTCGAGCAACTGCGCGACACCGGCGCACAGCGCCTCGGGGCTGTGTGCGAGGCCGCCGGGTGCAGGATGAACGCATGCCAGTGATGGGTTATCGGTCATGGGGGACGGTCCTTTGGGGAACGGTAGGGTCTGGGCGCAAGCGCCAGCGATTGATCGCTTCGCGCTCGTGGAACAACTCGCGGTAACGGCCGGGCGTGGCCATCAACGCGTCATGGCGGCCGACCTGGGCCAACTGGCCGTGGTCGAGCAGCAGAATCTGGTCGGCATGGGGCGCCAAGGTCGGTTTGTGGGTGACCAGCACCACCGTGTGCCGGCGGGCCAGTTGCAACAGGGTCCGATTGACCCGCGCCTCGCTGATGGCATCGAGGGCGGCGGTCGGCTCGTCCAGCAGGATCAGCGACGCGTCCTTGAGCAACACCCGCGACAACGCCAGGCATTGGCGCTCGCCGCCGGACAGGCTGACGCCCTGCTCGCCCAGCACGGTGTGCCAGCCCTGGGGCAGGCGCTCGGCGAGGCGGTCGAGGCCGGTGGCGCGGGCGGCGTGCTGCCATTGCTCTTCGCTGGCGTCGGGGCGGCCCAGCAGCAGGTTGTCCAGCAGGCTGCCCGGCAACAGCGGGCTGTCCTGGAACATCAAGGCGACCTGGGTATCTCGGGCCAGGGCCGACAGTTGCCGCAGGTCGACACCGCCGAGGTGAATCGCGCCACTGCTTACATCGCTGAAGCGCGCCAGCAGGCGCAAAAGGCTGGACTTGCCGGAGCCGGACGCCCCCACCACCAGGTTCAGCGAACGCTCCTGCAACGTGAAGTCGATGCCTTGCAAGATCGCCTGGCCCTGGCGGACCAGTCCTACGTCCCGCACTTGCACGTCGTAACCCAGGGCAGGTTGGGGTTCGAGAGGCTCAGGCAACCCCGGCATCTGCAGCAGGTGGCGCAGGCGATTCAAGCCGTGGCGGGTCTGGCGCAACGTGGTACCGAGGTTGACCAGCGCGCCCATTGGCTCCACCAGGCAGGTGGCGAGAATCGCCAGCGCCAGGAACTTCGCCGCATCGAGGGTGCCACCCAACACGGCATACAGGCCGCATAACAGGATGGCGCTGTAGCCGGCCTGCAACACCACCGCCAAACCCAGCGCGGCGGGAAAAGTGCGCCAGTGGGCGTGACGCTGTGCCTGTTGCTGCTGGGCCAGGGCCTCGGTGAGCAGGTCGAAACCTTGCTCGGTGCGCCCGCTGGAGCGCAGCAACGGTTGCTGGCGCAGAAACTCCATCACCCGGGCCGCCGCTTCATTGGCTGCGGCTTCGCTCAGTGCTTCAGCTTGCCCGCCCCAGCGCACGCCCCAGTGGTACACCAGCACCAGCAACGGCAACGCGGCCAGTGCCGCCAACGCCATGGAGCGGTCGTAGAAAAACAGCGCCAGCAGGAGTGCCAAAGGCGTCAACAGCGCATTGGCCATTGGCTGCAAAAGGTGCGCCGGGGTGCTCATGATTTGCAGCACGGTGTGAGTCACCAGGCGATTCAGTTCAGCGCTGCGCCGCTCCACAAACCATTCCAGCGGCAGTTGCACCAGCTTGTCACCAATGCGTCGGTTCAACGCCTGGGCTGCTTCGGCACCGGCGCGATAGCCCGCCAGCTGGGCATACCGGCGCAGCCAGAGGCACAACAAGGCCATGCCGGTGAAACCGATGGCCCAGGCCCAAGGCGTGGTGTTGCCGAACCACTGGGCAAAGGCCATCGGCAACAACGCCAACGCTGCGCCCTGGGCCAACGCACTCAACGCCATCGCCATCAGCGCACGCCGCAACAAGCCGGCTTCACGGGGTTGCAGGCTGCGTAACAGCGCGCGAATCATGCCCGTGCCCTCTTCAGTGCGGCCGCCGAAAACTGCTCAGCGGCCCACAGCCCGGCGTAAGTGCCCTGCTGGTCCAGCAAGCCGTGATGCGTACCGCGCTCGACAATCCGCCCGCCTTGCAGCACGACGATCTGGTCGACGTCCTGGATGCTGCTCAAGCGGTGGGCGATTACCAGCACCGTGCGGGCACGGGCCAGGCGAGACAGCGCCTGCTGGATCGCGGCTTCGGATTCAGGATCACTGGCGGCGGTGGCTTCATCGAGAATCAGGATCGGCGCTTCACTGAGCATCGCCCGGGCAATGCCCAGGCGTTGCACTTCACCGCCGGACAGTTGCACGCCGGCTCCGAGGACGGTGTGATACCCCTGGGGCAGCGCGAGGATGCGCTGGTGAATCTGCGCGGCCCGGGCGGCGGCTTCCACCTCGATTTGCGTGGCGTCGGGGCGCGCCAGGCGCAGGTTGTCGAGGACGCTGGTGCGCAGCAGGCGCACATCCTGGAACACAAAGGCGACCTGGCGATACAAGGTGGCGCTGTGCATGTCCCGCAGGTCGACGTCGCCGATGCGGATCGCCCCGGCACTCACATCGGCAAAGCGCGCAAGCAAAGTGGCCAGGGTGGATTTGCCGGCGCCCGAGTCGCCCACCAATGCGGTCAGCGTGCCGGGCGGTAGATCCAGGTCAATGTCATGCAGCACCTGCGTGCCGTCGGGGTAGCGAAAGTCCACGCCTTCAAAGCTCACCTGGCGGCCCTTGGGCTCGCGGGATTCGCGAGGTTGCGTCAACGTCGCGCTGTTGAGCACGGTGGCGATACGGCTGGCGGCCATGCGGCCCTGCACCAGCGCATCCGCGCCATGCCCGATGGCCGCAACCGGCGCTGCCAGGGCTGGCCCCAGCAGCAGGAACGGCAGCAGTTGCACCGGCATCAGCCAACCGCCAGCCACCAGCGACGCACCGCCCAACAGCACCAGGGCCAGCACCAGCAACGGCGAAAGCAGCACCTCGACACTCGCCCCAAGCCCGGCCCAGCGTTGGGCCCAGCAGGAAAAAAAACTGGCGAAACGTTCCACCGCACCGAAGAACTTTGACTGCACCCGATCGGCCCGGCCGAATGACTTGACCATGGCGATGCTCTGCACAAACTGCTGGGTGGCCAGGGACAGGTTGCCCAGCGCGGCGCCCAGTGCCTTCTGGTCATCCCGATAAGCCTGGGAGCGCAAGGCTCGCAGTCGCCACAGCGCCAGCGCTGGAGGCAGCAGCACCACAACGGTCATCGGCACACTTACCGTCAGCAGGTACAACAGGCACGCCAGGGGCGCCACCAATGCGGCGGCGAGGTTGTTTGGCAAGTGCGCCACCAGTTGATGCAGCGCACCTACGTCGTCGAGCAAAACACGGTCGACTTTTTGCCCACCACGGGCGCTGAACCAAGCCAGCGGAACCCGCGCCAAATGCGCGGCCAGCCGTTGGCGAACCTGGCGTTGCAGGTCGCTGTCGGCCAGGTGGGTCATCTGCAAGGCGGCAGCCAGCCCGAGCATGCGCAACAGCAAAGCGCCCGCACCGGCCAACAACCACCAGAACCCATCGTGCAGATCGAGTTTTCCGTCCAGCAACGACGGCGCCAACTCCGCCACCGCGATCAACGGCAGCAGGCCGATCAGGGTCGCCAGGGCTTGCAGCAGCATGGCGCAGATCAACCGGCCACGTACAGGCGCGAGCAGTTCACGCAGCGAGTCTTGATCAGCCACGGGCGGCGCTTCCCTCAGGTTGTTTTGCCCCGAAATACAGCTGCTGGATAGCCTCCCGCAGGTGCTTGCGGCTGACCTTGCCCACGCCGGTTTGCGGGAAACCGGGGATAAATTCGAAGCGGTCCGGCAGCTTGAAGGCCGCCAACCCTTGCTCACGCAGATGGCGCAGCAGTTCCGGCGGGCGCGGTGCCGTGCCACGGGGAATCACGAAGGCGCAGGTGCGTTCGCCGAGGTAGGCGTCCGGCATCGCCACCAAGGCCACATCGGCGACGGCAGGATGGCTGAGCAGGAGGTTTTCGACTTCTTCGGCGGCGATCTTTTCGCCGCCACGGTTGATCACGTCCTTGTCGCGACCTTCGACCATCAGGTAGCCGTCGTCGGTGAGCATTACCCGGTCGCCGGTGCGGTAGAAACCGTCAGTGGTAAACGCCTGGGCGTTGTGCGCAGGGTGGCGGTAGTAACCGCGAATCGTGTACGGACCACGGGTCAGCAATTGGCCGACCTGGCCCTGTATCACGTCCTGTTCGTTGTCGTCCACCACCCGGATTTCGTCGCCCGGGGACATGGGTTTGCCCTGGGTGTGCAGGACTCGTTGCGGTGGGTCGTTGGGGTCGGTATAGCAAATCAGCCCCTCGGCCATGCCGAACACTTGCTGCAAGCGGCAGCCGAGGGTGGGTTCCACGCGGCGGGCAGCCTCGAAGCTCAGTTTGGCGCCGCCGACTTGCAGCAGTTGCAATCCTGGCAGGCCCTGCCCGCGCGCCTGGGCGGCATCCAGCCAGACCAGCACCAGTGGCGGCACCAGCGCGGTATGGGTCACGCGTTCATGCTCGATCAGGGCGAAGCAGGTTTCGGCGCTTGGCGAGCCGCTCAGCACCACACGGCCGCCCATCAGCAAGGTGCCCATGAACCCCGGGCAGCACATGGGAAAGTTATGGGCCATGGGCAGCGCGGCGAGGTACACCGTGGCGTCGGTCAGGCCGCAACGTTCGGCGCTGGTCCGCACGTTGTAGAGGTATTCATTGTGGCGACGCGGGATCAGTTTCGGCACGCCGGTGGAGCCACCGGACAACTGGAAACACGCGACGGCATCCGCGGGCGGCGCAGAAAAGGTTGGCTGCGGGTCGTCCAGATAAAGGTCTTCGAGCGCGATGAATTCTTCAGCCTCACCGGCCACGATCACCCACGCAAGGTCGCCATGGGCCGCCTTCAAGCCACGGGCCATGCCCCGATAATCAAAACCTGCCGTGACGTCAGCGCAGAGGTATGCCCTGGCCTGGGCAAACTCGCAGAAGCGGCCGATTTCCAGATGACGATGGGCCGGTAACGCAAAGATTGGCCGTACGCCGAGGCGATACAGGGCGAAGCACACTTCGACAAAACCCACGCAGTTCGGCAGTTGCACCACCACGTTGTCCCCTGCCACCAACCCCAGCCGGGAGAACCCGCCGGCCAGTTGATCGACCCGTTGATCCAGTTGGCGATAGCTCACCCGCAGCGTTCCATCGGTGATCGCTTCACGCTCGCCAAAGGTGCGGGCGGCGTTGCGCAGCAGGTCGCCAAAGGTCTCGTCGCGCCAATAGCCTGCGTCGCGATAGCGTTGGGCAAACGCTTCGGGCCAATCGGGGCAGTCGTCAATGATAGTCATGGGGTCTCCAGAGTTTTTTTCGGCAATAAGGGGCCGATGCCGTGAACAAAAGGCCTGCGGGGCAAGGGTGAAAAGGGCTAGGGAGAATGGGTCATTGAGCGGTTCATCCATGAGTCGCCAAGGGCTGCGGAAATGAGAGTGATTATTAATAGGCAAAAGCCGCAGCACGGCAACCGGCAGGACATTCGTTTGCGCGGCTTTTTCTTTTGATTGCGCTACAGCGTGAGTTTCTGCGGCCTGCAGCGATGAGGCGTGGTCCGGGCTTTCGGCTAAAGGATAATCATTCTTAATTACAGGTAAGAAATTTCCTGCTAGCGTATGCCCCTCTTTTCCGGTTCACAGGGAGTCCGCCATGCTCAGCCCACACGCTGCGCCGCTACCGACCCAAAGGGATTTCACCCTCAATTTTCCCAACACTTTGAACACGGGTGCCGCCACCGTCGTGCCGGAAATCACCCTGTCCGCCGGGACTGTGTTGATGGACAGCCAGATGTGGATGCAAGAGCCGCTGTGGCAAGGTTTGAAGATCATCCTGGTGCTCAGCGGCCAGCTCAATTGCCGGGTCGAAGGCCAGCAGGAAGTGGAGATTCGCGGGCCGACCCTGTGCGCCGTGGCCAACCAGGGTGAACATTGTGGCGATCACCTGTTCGCCAGTGGTGTGCCGGTGCGCTACACCACCGTGCAGCTGGATTTCCCGTCGATCCGCAGCGTCGGCCTTGAGCCTGAGCGCCTGCTGGATAAACGCGGCGGCGGGCCGATGATGTTCTGCCAGCCCGCGAGCAAACCGTTGCTCGCCCTTGCCCAACAGATTTTCACCTGCCCGTTGCAGGGCCCTGCCCGCTCCTTCTATCTGGGCGGCAAGGCCCTGGAGCTGACAGCGCTGGGGGTGGAGGGAATTCTCGCGCAAACCGAGTCGCGCCCGGTGCAGGACGCCCATTGCAACTCAGCGGACATCGAACGCATTCATGCCGCCCGCGACCTGTTGCTCGGTTCGTTGCAGGCTTCGCCGTCATTGGCCGAGCTGTCTCGCGCAGTCGGCCTCAACCCGCGCAAATTGACCGCGGGCTTTCGTCAGGTATTCGGCACCAGTGTCTATGTGTACTTGCAGGAACAGCGCCTGGCCGAAGCCTATCGCCTGCTCGCCAGCGGTGAGACCAATGTGTCCAGCGCCGCGTACCGCGTGGGTTACAGCCCGGCGCATTTCTCCACGGCGTTTCGCAAGCGTTTCGGGGTTTCGCCCAAGGCGTTGCGCTGACGGGTTGTGAAAGTTCCGCCCTGCCCCGCAAACGAAAGAAATGATCGCTCGACCCAAAGCAATAGCCCTGCGTCACAACGCCTGGATGAGATACGTTTGCATTCGCATTGAACACCTCATCATGGAGTGAAGCATGGGCACCCGCGTTCTGTACCGAGACACCCCAGGTTTGCCAATCGATACCGCAGTCCCGCACTTGAAAACCAGTCGCAAGCCCTTGGCAACCCTGATCCATGGCGTTGCCCTGGGCCTGTCGCTGACCCAGATGAACCTTGTGCAGGCCGCCGAGGCGGACACCGATCACGCCCTGGTGCTCGACAGCAGCGTGGTCACCGGGACCCAAGCCGACAGCCCCACCGGACAACAGGCCGGCTACGTGGCCAAGCGCAGCCTCAGCGGGACCAAGACCGACACCGCGCTCAATGAAATCCCCCAGTCGATCTCCGTAGTGACCCGCGACCAGATGGACGCGCAGCAAGTGCAATCGGTGAGCGAAGCGTTGCGCTACACGGCCGGCGTGCAGGCCAACACTACCGCCGCCAGCCAGCGCTTCGACAACCTCTCGATTCGCGGCTTCGACGTGACCAGCACCGGCATGTTGCGCGACGGCTTACGTGGCACCACCACCCAGGCCTGGCCAAAAGCCGAAGCCTATGGCCTGGAACGCATCGACGTGCTCAAGGGCCCGGCCTCGGTGTTGTTCGGCCAGAACGCACCGGGCGGTGTGGTCAACCAGATCAGCAAGCGGCCACTGGACCAGTCGTTCCATGAAGTGCAGCTCCAGGGCGGCAGTTTCGACCGCGCCCAGGGCCAGTTCGACTTCAGCGGGCCACTGGATGACCAGAGGCAATTCCTCTATCGGCTGGTGGGCCTGGAGCGCAGCAGCGGCACCCAGTTCGATCACATCAAGGACGACAAAACCTTCATCGCGCCGTCGTTTACCTGGCGGCCGAACGACGACACCAGCCTGACCGTACTGGCCGATTACTCGGAGGATGAATTCGGCGCGCCCCGGGTGTTCCTGCCGACGGTGGGCACGCTCAAGCCGAACCCGAATGGCAAGGTCAAACACAACGTCTTTCTCGACGAACCCGGCCTGGACAACGGCCGCACGCAATACTCGCTGGGCTACCTGTTGGAGCACCGGATCAACGATGTGTGGAGCCTGAATTCCAGCGCACGTTATGGCCACGTCAACCTGCTGACCAACACCGCCAGCGGCATGTCCCTGGCGCCGGACCTGCGCACCTTGAACCGGTCGGCCTACCGCTTCCGCATCGTCGGCGACGTGTACTCCCTGGACAACAATGCCCAGGCCCGCTGGAACCTTGGCGAGGTGCAGATGGTGTCGCTGCTGGGGGTCGATTACCGGCGCACCCGTGAAGACTATTACCTCAACGGCGGCGCGGCATCGTCGATCGACATCTACAACCCGGTGCACGGGGGTGTGTTCGCGCCGAACACCCCGTTCGCCAGCACCTTGCAGCGCGCCGACCAGACCGGGCTCTACGCCCAGCAGCAGATGACGTTCAACGACCGTTGGGTACTGACCGTCGGCGGTCGCCAGGATCATTCGAGTGCGCGCACCGACAACCGCCTGACCGACACCGGGCAGAAGCAGGACGACAACAAGTTCACCTACCGTGCAGGCCTCGTTTACCTGGCCGACAACGGCCTGTCGCCGTACATCAGCTACGCCACCTCGTTCGACCCGGTGCTCGGCACTGATTTCTACGGCACCAGCTTCAAACCGAGCACCGCCAAGCAGTCGGAAGTCGGCATCAAGTACCAGCCGCCCGGGATCGACAGCTACATCACCCTGTCGCTGTTCGACCTGACCCAGCAGAACGTCAAGACCACCGACCCGAGCAACCCGCTGAACAGCGTGCAGACCGGTGAGGTCAACGTGCGCGGCGTGGAGCTGGAAGGCAAGGCCAGCCTCGCCAAGGGCCTGGACCTGCTGGCAACCCTGACCTACAACGACGCCGAAGTCAGCAAGAGCAACAACCCGCTGGAAAAAGGCAACCGCCCCACCGACACCCCGGAAAAAATGGCGTCGTTGTGGGCTGACTACACCCTGCCCTTTGGCCCGCTCACCGGGCTCGGATTTGGCGTCGGCGTACGCTATATCGGTTCCACCGAGGCCGATGCTGCCAACACTGTGAGCGTGCCCTCCTACACCTTGCTCGACGCGGCGGTGCACTACGATTTCGACAAGCTGATCCCGACGGCCAAGGGCCTACGCCTGGCGGTGAATGCCACCAACCTGACCGACAAGCACTATTACGAAGGCTGCTCCCTCTCCAGCTGCAGTGCCGGGTATGACCGCAGTGTCATCGCCAGCCTGCGCTATCGCTGGTAACTGCCATGCGTGGGTGGTGGCTTCGTGTGCATCGATGGCTGGCGCTGAGCGTCGGCCTGCTGCTGGCGCTGATTGGCTTGAGCGGTGCGCTGCTGGAACTCAAGGGGCCGATCCTGCGCTGGGAGGTCGGCAGCCAGGCCTTGGACCTGGCTCCGGTTGAACACGGCGCACTGCTGGATGACGCGCAGTGGATCAGCGCGGCACTGGGTGCCTACCCGCAATTTCAGAAAGTCTTTGGCGCCGCAAAACCGCGCCAGGGTTTCCTGGAATCGGACAACGCGATCGTCTTCGGAGCCCTGGAGGATCGGCCCGGCATCGGCATTGCGATGATCGATCCCTACAGTGCCGAGCCACGGGCATTTTTTGTGTTCGATGACCTGTGGCTGGCGAAGCTGGTGGCGCTGCACCGGGCACTGCTGTTGCCGCCGCCCATTGGCGCCGTCGCCCTGTTTGCCTGTGGCCTGGTGCTGCTGGGCTCGGTGGGCAGCGGCCTGTACCTGTGGTGGCCGGGGCGGCGCAGCTGGTGGAAAGCCGCCAGCTTGCGCCCGGGCAGCCAGGGCCTGCGCCGCCTGCGGGAATGGCACAACGTCGCAGCCGCCTGGCTGTGCCTGCCGTTGGCGGTGATTGCCGGCAGCGGCGCCTGGCTGGCCCGGCCCGACTGGTTCTTCGCCAACCCCGCCGCGATCAAACCGCTGTTCTCCGCCGCCCACGGCCACCTGTTGCTCGGGTTGCCCGGCGCGGCCCTGGCCTTTCTTTGCGGCCTGGCATTGCCGCTGCTCTATCTCACCGGGCTGTTGTTGTGGTGGCGCAAACGCGTCCGCCACGTGCGCCCAACTGTTCAAGGAAATTGTTCATGAAACACCCTCTGTTGTTGCAACGCGGCCTGCTGCTCGGTCTTGGCCTGTTAATGAGCGGCCTGGCCTGCGCCCACACCGTCACCGACCTGGCGGGGCGCAAGGTCGACGTACCGGACAAGGTCTCGCATATCCTGCTGGGTGAAGGCCGGATGATCTACTCGCTGTCGCTCCTTGAAGGCAAGAACCCGTTTACCCGCATCGCCGGCTGGCAAGGGGATTTTCGCGGCCTGGACGTGCAGGGTTACGCCGCGTTCCAGAAGCACTTTCCCGAAGCCGACAACGTACCGTTGGTAGGCGGCACCTCCGCCGAAACCTTCAGTGTGGAAAAGGCCCTGGCGGTACACCCGGACCTGGCGATCATGGCCTTGAGCGGCGGCCATGGCCCGAGCCCCGACAGCGAGGCGGTCAAGCAGCTGGAAGCGGCCGGCGTGGCGGTGATTTTCGTCGACTTCAGCGACCATCCGCTGAGCAACACGGTGCCGAGCATGCGCCTGCTGGGCAAGGCTCTGGACCGTAATCAACAAGCCGAGGACTACATCGCGTTTTACCAGGCCTCGCTGGCCAAGGTCACCGATACCCTGGCCAAGGCCGGGACGGTAAAACGGCCGAAGATCTTCATCGACATGCTCGCCGGCCTGCAGGATTGCTGTGGTTCGCCGGGCACCGGCAACTTCGGGGAAATGATCAAGCTCGCGGGTGGCCGGAACATCGCCGACGGGCTCATTCCCGGCCCGATCGGCACATTGAACGTCGAATACATTCTGTCCAGCGATCCGGATGTGTACGTCGCCACCGGCGTATTCGGCCACGGCCAGGGCGGTGTGACCCTCGGCTATTCGGCCACGCCGCAGCAGGCCAACGACAGCCTCAAGCAAGTGTCCCAGCGCGCGCCGCTGAATGAACTGCGGGCGGTACGTGAAGGCAACGTGCATGGCCTCTGGCATATTTTCTATGACTCGCCGGAACACTTGATCGCAGTGCAGGCCCTGGCCAAGTGGCTGCATCCTGAGTTGTTCGCCGACCTGGATCCGGAACAGACCCGAGCCGAATTGTACCGGCGCTTTATGCCAATTCCGGCCAGCGGCGTATTCACCACGAGCCTTGTGCCGTGACGCAGGTGCAAGCCTGTGCGAGCGCCGATGGCGCAGGTGAGCGCTATCGCCACCGCCATGGACGACGGGTATTGCTGTTGTCGGCGTTGGCGTTGGCATTGGTGGTTTCCCTGGCGGTGGACATCACCACCGGGCCTTCCGGCATGAGCCTGACGCGCCTGTTGCAAGTGCTGTGGGACCCGGCTTCGATGCCGCGGGTGGAGGCGGTGATCGTATGGAATGTGCGCCTGCCTTACGCGTTGATGGCGGTACTGGTGGGCGCGGCACTGGCCCTGGCCGGCGCCGAAATGCAGACGGTGCTGGATAACCCGCTGGCCAGCCCGTTCACCCTCGGCGTTTCCGCCGCCGCCGCCTTCGGTGCAGCCCTGGCCATTGTGCTCGGGATGGGCATTCCTGGCGTGCCGGCGCAGTACCTGATTTCGGCCAACGCCTTTCTGTTCGCACTGGCATCGGTGGCATTGCTGTATCTGTTGGCACGCTGGCGTGGGTTTGGTGTGGAGAGCCTGGTGCTGTTCGGGATTGCCCTGGTGTTTGCGTTCAATGCGCTGGTGGCACTGCTGCAGTTTGTGGCGAGCCAGGACAGCCTTCAGCAACTGGTGTTCTGGACCCTGGGCAGCCTGGCCCGGGCGTCCTGGGAAAAGCTCGCGATCCTCGCTGCGGCGTTGCTGCTGTGCCTGCCGTTTTCCCTGCGTCAGAGTTGGGCGTTGACTGCCCTGACCCTGGGCGAGGAACGCGCCCGCAGTTTCGGGATTGATGTCGGCCGCCTGCGGGTGCTGTCGTTGCTGCGCATCAGCCTGCTGTCGGCGCTGGCGGTTTCGTTTGTCGGCACTATCGGTTTTATCGGGCTGATTGCTCCGCATATCGCGCGGCTGTTGGTGGGTGAAGATCACCGCTTGTTCCTGCCAGCGAGCGTGCTCAGCGGTGCCTTGATCCTGTCGATGGCGTCGATTGCCAGCAAGGCATTGATGCCCGGCGTGTTGATTCCGGTGGGGATTGTCACCGCACTGGTGGGAATTCCGTTTTTCATGGCGATTGTGATGCGTAACCGCCGAGGTGCTCTGTGACCGGATTAAGCACACAAGCATTGAGCATGCACTACGGCAGTCGCAGCGTGCTGCAGGACATTCATCTGCCGGCGTTGCTGCCCGGCACCATCACCGCGCTGATCGGCCCCAACGCTGCCGGCAAGTCGACCTTGTTGCGTGGCATCGCCGGACTGCACAAGGCGCACGGCCAGATCTGGCTGGAGGGTGTCGATCTCAATCGCCTGCCGCAAGTCGAGCGCGCGCAACAAGTGGTGTACCTGCCTCAGAGCCTGCCGGAGCGTACGCGCCTGTGCGCCTTCGAAGCGGTACTGAGTGCGGCCATGGCCGGCCATCGCGGCGCGGGTTTTGCGCCTGGGCGGCCGAGCCCGACGGTGCTCAAGGGCGTGGAAAAAATCCTCGCCGACCTCGACCTGACCGCCCTCGCCGACCGCCCGATCGATGCACTTTCCGGTGGCCAGCGCCAACTGGTGGGCCTGGCCCAGGCCCTGGTGCGCCAGCCTCGGGTGTTGCTGCTGGACGAACCCACCAGCGCCCTGGACCTGTATCACCAGTGCCAGGTGGTGGAAGCCATCACCCAGGCCACCCGCGAACACAACCTGATCACCCTGGTGGTGGTGCACGACATCAACCTCGCCCTGGGCTTCAGTGATCAGGTGGTGGTGTTGCACAACGGTCAGTTGGCCGCTGCCGGGCCACCGCAAGTGGTGATCAATCAGGCGTTGCTGAAAAACGTCTATGGTGTGAGTGGCCGCCTGGAACAGGTGCATGGCCGCCCGCTGGTGATGGTGGATGCACGACTGCCCTTTTCTCCTGCCCTTGGATAACCGATGAACAGCTCCCAAGACGCTGCACTCGCGACTTTGCACACTGACCGCCCATTCAACCTGAGGCCGCTGCTGTTGGCCAACATGGCCTGCACCATGGCGATGATGGCATTTGTCTCGCTGATTGGCCCGATCGCTCGGGTGCTTGGCCTGGCCACCTGGCAGGCAGGTGCGGCGGTCACCGTGTCCGGGGTGATCTGGATGCTTCTGGCTCGTCCATGGGGCCAGGCCAGTGACCGACTGGGCCGGCGCCGTGTGCTGCTGCTGGGCACCGGTGGTTTCACCCTGGCCTACTGGGCGCTGTGCGTGTTTATCGATGCGTCCCTGCAACTGCTGCCATCGGCCATGTTGGCGTTTATCGGGCTGATTCTGGGTCGTGGCCTGATCGGCGTGTTCTACGCTGCGATACCGGTGGGCGGCTATGCGCTGGTGGCCGACAACATTGAGCCTGAGCACCGCGCCAAGGCCATGGCTTCCCTGGGCGCCGCCAACGCCTGCGGCCTGGTGCTGGGCCCGGCGATTGCTGCGCTGTTGGCGCGTCACAGCCTGAGCCTGCCGTTTTATGCGATGGCGGTGTTACCGCTGTTGGGATTCTTGTTGCTGCTGGCCAAATTGCCGCGCCAGGAGCTGCACCTCAAGCAGCCGCCCAAGCCGGTCAACCTCTCGGACCCACGCCTGCGTCGACCGTTGGTGGTGGCGTTTGTCGCGATGCTGTGTGTGTCGATCGCGCAGATAACCGTGGGTTTTTTCGCGTTGGATCGCTTGAAGATGAACCCGGCCGATGCGGCACAAACTGCCGGTATCGCCCTGACCATGGTCGGGCTGGCGTTGATCTGTTCGCAACTGGTAGTGCGCAAACTGGAGTGGCCGCCGCTGCGGATGATTCGCATCGGTGCGGTGGTGTCAGCCCTGGGATTTGCCGGCAGCATGTTCGCTGATACGGCCTGGATCCTGTGGCTGTGCTTTTTTGTGTCCGCGGCCGGCATGGGCTGGATCTTCCCGTCTTTCGCGGCGCTGGCGGCGAATGCGGTGGATGCGTCGGAGCAAGGCGCCACGGCAGGTTCGGTGGGTGCGGCCCAAGGCCTGGGCGTGGTGGTCGGGCCGTTGGCCGGGACCTTGATCTACGCGATCGAACCTCGCCTGCCCTACTTGGTGGCGGCGGCGCTGCTGCTATTGATCGCGTGCTGGCCGGCGGCACGGCAACCAGGTAACACCCCAGGTTGAGCTACCTGTTATTTCTGACAGTAGACGTCCATCCCTGAAAAGCCTCTGATAAAGCGCGTGGCCACAGCATTAGCTGAGGCCACCTACCTTTTCTGGAGACAAGCACCATGAGCGACGACCTGAATGACTTGACGACATTTACTGACAGAAATTGGAATGGCTGGCACCCGGACCGCCCAGACACCGCAAAGCTTGAGCCACGGACGCCTGGGAACGATCACGAGTTCTACCTCACCAATGCATCCGATGCGGTTCATGAGATGGGTATCTCCAAGTCCTACTCATTCATAAAGGGCACTGAATACACAGTGATCTTTGAATACCGGACCCTATCGGAAACGGACATCATCGTGTTGGCGGGAGGCTTGGAGCAAGCATACGGGCCACATCCACCGTCTCCCGGCTGGACGCGCCTGACTGTCCCTCTTCCGTACGTGAAAGAGGACGGAGGCACTCACCCAATCTCAATCAGACTCTGGTCAAGAAGTGCAGGCAGCGAACCCCATCGCTACGACTTGGACAACATTCTTGTCAGGTCGATTCCGGATTAACCTGCAAGGTCACGGGCCCTACAAAATCCGATACAGCAAACGCTCGATCCGCACCCGGCTGACCCGGCGCAAGAACTTGCCGACGGCCGCCGGGTACTCCACCAGGGTTTCCAGCTGCTGGTAGCGTTCAATACGCGAGGTGTGCTGGAAAATCTCGGCAAGCTCGGTGCGCCGTGGCCCTACCCACTCACCCTTGGGATCATCGATCAGCAAGGCGTTTTCCAGGTCGAGGCGAAACGCTCGTGGGTTGATGTTGTTGCCGGTCAGCAAGGTGTAGCGCTGGTCGACCCACATGCCCTTGAGGTGGTAGGTGTTGTCGCCGTCGCGCCACAGGTGCAGGTTCAGCTGGCCGCTGTCGATCATGCGCTGGTGGCGCTTGGCGAAGCGACGCAGGCTGATTTCGTAGAGATACGGCAGCGCGGCGATGACCTTGAACGGCTCGCTCGGCGGGATGTAGAAATCGTTGGCGGTCTTGTCGCCGACAATGATGTCGATCTTCACCCCGCGCGCCAGGGCGCGGTTGATTTCCCGGGTCACTGGCAGCGGCAGGTTGAAGTACGGCGTGCAGATGGTCAGCTGATGCTGGGCGCTGGCAATCAGCTCGCAGATCACCCTGCTCAGGGGGTTGTTCTTGCACACGCCCAACAACGGACTGACCGTCAGGTTGCCGTTGGGCAACTGCCCCGCCGAGGTGTCATACACCGCGTGTTTCAGGCGGCTGCGCAGGTCGCCGATGTCGTTGCGCAGGCTGCGGGTGGTCGGCGGGTTGGGCAGGTCCAGGCGATGCACCGCCTTGGCGGCCACCAGGCCGTGCTCCACCAGGTGCTGCATCGAGTCGGCCAGCGCCTTGTTGTGGATCAGGTGATAACGGTCGTAGCGGTATTTGTCGAACTTGTGCAGGTACACGTTATTCAGGCTGGCGCCGCTGTACAGCACGCTGTCATCGATCACAAAGCCCTTGAGGTGCAGCACGCCGAACAGTTCGCGGGTTTGCACCGGCACGCCGTACACCGGCACTTCGGTGCTGTGGGACTGGGTCATGGCCTGGTACCAGGCGCTGTTGCCCGGTTGCTTGCCGGCACCGATCAAACCGCGCTGGGCCCGTAGCGAGTCGACCACCACCACGATATCCAGACCGGGCCGGGCGGCCTTGGCAGCGTGCAACGCGTCGTAGATCTCTTGCCCCGCCTCATCCTGCTGCAGGTACAACGCTACGATGTAGATGCGCTGGGTGGCCTGGGAAATTTTCTCCAGCAGGCAACGGCGGTACTCGGCGGCGCCGGACAGCACCTCGATCGCGTCGGGCGTGAGGGGAAAACCGCGCAGCTTGGGCAACAGGGAGCGTTTGAATAACGACGGCATAGGGCTCGCAATGGGTCGAATCCGAAGGACTCCAGAGCTTACACCATGGGCTGGCTCAGGTCTTCCCGCCCAGGGTTAAAAATAATTAATTGACCAAGGAGAACGATCGTTCTACTGTAATCTCCATGAACGATATCACTCGCGACATTATCCTCGACGTCACCGAAAAGTTGATCTACCGAAATGGCATCGCTGCCACCGGCATGGATCTTCTGGTGAAAACCGCCGGCGTCTCCAGAAAGAGCGTCTACCGCTACTTCGCCAACAAGGACGAACTGGTGATTGCCGCCCTGCAACGCCGCGACGAGCGCTGGATGCAGTGGCTGCGCAACGAAGTTGAACACCACTCCACCACGGGCGAGCGCCTGCTGGGTGTGTTCAGCGCGTTGAAAACCTGGTTCGGCTCCGATGACTTTCGCGGCTGCGCCTTCATCAACACCAGCGGCGAGACCGGCGACCCGCACAACCCGGTGCGCCAACTGGCCAAGGCCCATAAACAGAAACTGTTCGAGTACGCCCTCGAACTGTGTCAAGCACATGGCACCCCCGACCCGGAACGCCAGGCCGCGCACCTGCTGATCCTGATTGATGGCGCCATTACCGTTGCCCTGGTGATGGGCGACACCACCGCTGCCGATAATGCGCAATCCATCGCGCGAACCCTATTGCAACTTTGACCTGACCTTTAAACCTGTGAAGGAGCCGTCCCATGTCATCCACTGCTGAAATACGCCCGCCGTTGCCGCCGTTTACCCGTGAGTCGGCGATTGAGAAAGTTCGCCTGGCCGAAGACGGCTGGAACTCCCGGGACCCGCAACGGGTGTCCCTGGCCTATACCCTGGATACCCAATGGCGCAACCGTGCCGAGTTCGCCCACAACCGCGAAGAGGCCAAGGCCTTCCTGACCCGCAAATGGGCCAGAGAGCTGGATTATCGGTTGATCAAGGAGTTGTGGGCGTTTACCGGCAACCGCATTGCGGTGCGCTATGCCTATGAATGGCATGACGACTCCGGCAACTGGTTCCGCTCCTACGGCAACGAGAACTGGGAGTTTGACGAGAACGGCTTGATGGCGAACCGGTTTGCCTGCATCAACGACATGCCGATCAAGGAAAGCGAGCGCAAGTTCCACTGGCCGCTGGGGCGGCGTCCGGATGAGCATCCGGGGTTGTCGGAGCTTGGGTTGTAGGCTCGACGCTACACAACTGTGGGAGCGGGCTTGCTCGCGAAGGCAATGGCTCAGCCAACATCTCCAGCGACTGACCCACCGCTTTCGCGAGCAAGCCCGCTCCCACATTGGTATTTGCCGTATCCGTCAGTCCTGGTTAAGGCCCACCCGATACAACACGCCGTTATCTTCATCCGTGAGCACATACAGGTAACCATCCGGGCCCTGGCGCACATCGCGGATCCGCGCTTTCAGGCCACCCAGCAGTCGCTCTTCGTGGATGACCTTGTCACCGTCGAACTGCAAGCGAATCAACTCCTGGCTGACTAATGCCCCGATAAACACGTTGTGCTGCCAGGCCTTGAACCGGTCGGCGTCGTAGAACGCCATGCCACTCACGCCGGGGGATTTCTCCCAGACATGGTGCGGCGGCACTGTGCCTTCGGCGGTCTTGCCCTTAGCCTCGGGAATCGGCGTCAGGGAATAGTTGATGCCATGGGTTGCCAGGGGCCAGCCGTAGTTTTTCCCTCGTTCAATGATATTGATCTCATCCCCGCCACGCGGGCCATGTTCGTTTTCCCAGAGTGTGCCGCTCCACGGGTTCAGTGCCGCACCCTGGGGGTTACGCTGGCCGTAGGACCAGATTTCCGGCCTCACGCCTTCCTGGCCGACAAAGGGGTTGTCTTCCGGTATACGACCATCCGGGAAGATCCGCACCACTTTGCCTTGCAGCTTGTCGAGGTCCTGGGCGGTGGGGCGGTCGTTGTTTTCCCCGAGGGTCACGAACAGGTAACCATCGCGGTCAAACACCAGCCGCGAGCCGAAGTGGTTGCCCGTGGACAGCTTGGGCTCCTGACGCAGGATCACCTTGAAGTCTTGCAGGCCGCTCAGGTCATCGCTCAAGCGCCCACGCCCGACTGCGGTGCCTGCAGTGCCATTCGTGCCGCCGCCCTCGGCGTAGGACAGGTACACCAGGCGGTCCTCCTTGAAGTCCGGTGACAGCACCACGTCCAGCAGGCCGCCCTGCCCTTTGGCAAACACCTTCGGCACGCCACTCAGGGGCGCGGACAGTTTGCCGTCCGGGCTGACAAACCGCAGGTTGCCGGGACGTTCGGTGACCAGGAAGCCTTGCTTGTCCGGCAGGAACGCCACCGCCCACGGGTGATCGAGGCCCTTGGCAATCGGGGTGACGGTGATACTCCCTTGCTCGCTGGGAAACTGTTGGGTGGCGGCCGCCGAGACAGGCAGCGCCAGGGGCAGCAAGGCAGCGGCGCAGAAGGTCGCTAGAAGGGTTTTGCGTAACAGCATACGGTGGGTTTCCTTGTCGTCTTTACACACTCAATCGCCGCGATTGCCATTGGCGTCACGGGTGGGAGTCTTGGGCTGGATAGCCGGCGGGGTCTGCGCGCCGTCACGGCGCTGGACGCTGTTGCCGATACCACCGTTTTGCAGGGTCGGCGGCCGCTGTGCCGGCGGAATATAGGTGCCTCGCGCTGCCGGCGCGTTGGGCTGGGTGCCCTGCATGCTGTTGGGATTGGCCTGGTGGATGGGGCCGTTGTAGGGGTTGTTGCTGGTGCCGGGCAGGTTTTGCGCCTGTGCCAACGAACTCAAGGCCAGGCCCAACGCCAATACGGCAAGGTTACGCAAACGGGTGTTCATGACAAAGCCTCTCTGGGCGCAAGTAATACGTGCTTTCGATAACACGCTACGCCTTGGGTTCGGCTTTGGTAACTAAATAGTTTCTCATCAGGTGTAACACGATCTGTCTGAAACCCTGGTGCCAGCCGGCTGGCCAGGGAAACTTTTGCCGAATCCGCCCTGTCACCTGAAGACCACACACTTCAGGAATACCGACATGCCACGGGCTATCTGGAAAGGCGCAATCAGTTTTGGCTTGGTGCACATCCCCGTGTCACTGGTCTCGGCCACGTCCTCCCAGGGCGTCGACTTCGACTGGCTGGACAAACGCAGCATGGACCCGGTGGGTTACAAGCGCATCAACAAGACCACCGGCAAGGAAGTCACCAAGGAGAATATCGTCAAGGGCGTGGCCTACGAGAAAGGTCGCTACGTGATCCTCAGCGAAGACGAAATCCGCTCGGCCCACCCCAAGTCCACCCAGACCATCGAAATCATCGCGTTTGTGGCCAGCGACCAGATCCCGTTGCAGAACATCGACACGCCCTACTTCCTGGCCCCCGACAAGCGCGGCGGCAAGGTGTATGCCCTGCTGCGCGAAACCCTGAAGAAAACCCGCAAGGTCGCCCTGGCCAACGTGGTGCTGCACACCAAGCAGCACCTGGCGGCACTGATGCCGCTGGAGTCGGCGCTGGTGCTGGTGATGCTGCGCTGGCCTGCCGAAGTGCGTGGCCTGGACGAGTTGGAATTGGGCAGCGACGTGACCAAACCGACATTGGCCAAGGGCGAACTCGACATGGCCAAGCGTCTGGTGGAAGACATGAGTGCCGACTGGCAGCCGGACGAATACCGCGACAGCTTCCAGGAAAAGATCATGGCGCTGGTGGCGAAGAAGGCCAAGGCCGGCAAGATCGAAGACGTGGAATCCAGCGAAGGTGTCGACGAGCGCAAATCTGCGGACGTGATAGACCTGACGGAGTTGCTCAAGCGCAGCCTGGCCGGCAAGCCCGCGACCAAGGCTGCAGCCAAGAAACCTGCCGCGAAAAAGACCAGCAAGGCTTCATGAGGTAGACCGCCATGGCCAAGCCCCTGAGTGAATACAACGCCAAGCGCGACTTCGACGTGACCGCCGAACCCGCCGGCAGTGCGCCTCGCGCGAGGAACCGGGCGCATGCCCTGTCGTTCGTGATTCAAAAGCACGATGCGCGCAACCTGCATTATGATTTTCGCCTGGAGCTCGACGGCGTCCTCAAAAGCTGGGCGGTGCCCAAGGGCCCAAGCCTCGACCCGAGCCAGAAGCGCCTCGCGGTGCATGTGGAAGATCATCCATTGGGCTACGGCAGTTTCGAGGGCAGCATTCCGGCAGGCCAATACGGCGCTGGCGATGTGATCGTGTGGGATCGCGGTGTATGGCAGCCCCACGATGACCCGCACAAGGCCTACGCGGCCGGCAAGCTGAAGTTCAGCCTGATCGGCGAAAAACTGGCAGGCGACTGGACGCTGGTGCGCACCCGACTCAAGGGCAGCGGCGACAAGGAGCAGTGGTTGTTGATCAAGGAGAACGATCAGCAGGCACGCCCGGTGGCTGACTACGATGTGGTCCAGGCTGAACCGAAAAGCGTGCTGAGCGACGCAACGGTGGGGGCTGCGAAAAAGCCCGCAGCGCCGAAGAAAGCCGGGCGCAAGCCCTCAACCGACCTGCCCGATCAACTCGCGCCACAGCTGGCGACACTGGTGGACCGTGCACCGGAAGGCGATTGGGTGTACGAGATCAAATTCGACGGCTATCGCATCCTCGCACGGATTCGCGATGGCGAAGTTCGGCTGTTCACCCGCAATGGCCATGACTGGACCGATCGCCTGCCACGCCAGGCCAAGGCCCTGGAAGCCCTGAAGCTCAAGGACAGTTGGCTCGACGGTGAGGTGGTCAGCCTGAACGCCGACGGGCTGCCGGATTTCCAGGCGCTGCAGAACGCCTTTGATATCGGCCGCAGCCTGGACATTGTCTATTACCTGTTCGATGCGCCGTTCCTGGACGGCCGCGACCAGCGCGAAGCCGCTGTCGAGGCGCGCCGCGCCGCGCTGAAGGACGCGGTTAGCCGCAGCAAGAGCAAGCTGCTGCGCTTCTCCGAGTCCTTTGCTGCCAACCAGCGGGATATCTTCGAGAGTGCCTGCGACCTGGCGCTGGAGGGCGTGATCGGCAAACGTGCCGGCAGCCCGTACGCTTCCAGGCGCAGCCCCGACTGGATCAAGCTCAAGTGCCGGCTGCGCCAGGAATTCGTGATCGTAGGGTTCACCCGCCCGCAAGGTTCGCGCAGCGGGTTTGGCGCGCTGTTGCTGGCGGTCAATGATGACAGCGACCTGGTGTATGCCGGGCGCGTAGGTACCGGATTCGATCAGGCCGCGCTGAAAAAGATCAGTGCACAGTTGAAGGCGCTGGAACGCCAGACTTCACCGCTGGCCAAGCCCCTGACCAGTGCCCAGGCACGCGGCGTGCACTGGGTCGAGCCGCAGCTGGTGGGCGAAGTGCAATTTGCCGAATGGACCCGGGAAGGTGTGGTGCGCCAGGCGGCGTTTGTCGGGCTGCGCACCGACAAGCCGGCGGAGCAGATTGTGCATGAGCAGCCGCGGACGGCCAAATCGCTGAAGGAAAAACCCCGCAAAAAGACGGCGGGCACCGGCGCCGTGGCTGGGGTCAGGATTACCCATCCGGACCGAGTCATCGATGCCCAGAGCGCTACACAGAAACTGCAACTGGCACAGTTCTATGAGGGCATCAGCGAATGGCTCCTGCCCTTTCTGCGCAACCGGCCGGTGTCCTTGCTCAGGGCACCGGAAGGCATTGCCGGCGAACAGTTTTTCCAGAAGCACTCCGAGCGCCTGGCGATCCCGAATATCAAGCAACTGGACCAGGCCCTGGACCCGGGCCATGCGCGGCTGATGGAAATCGACAGCCCGGCCGCGCTCATCGGTGCCGTGCAGATGGGTACCGTCGAGTTGCATACCTGGGGCGCTACCGCTGACAAGATTGAAACCCCGGACCTGTTTGTGCTCGACCTCGACCCGGACCCGGCACTGCCGTGGAAAAGCATGCTTGAAGCGGCGCAACTGACCTTGTCGGTACTCGATGAACTGGGGCTTGAAGCGTTCGTCAAGACCAGCGGCGGCAAAGGCCTGCACCTGGTGGTGCCGCTGGCGCGCCGCGACGGCTGGGACTCGGTAAAAGCCTTCGCCAAGGCCATCGCCCAGTTCATGACGCTGCAGTTGCCTGAACGCTTTACCGCGACTTCGGGCCCGAAGAATCGCGTGGGCAAGATCTTCATCGACTACCTGCGCAACGCCCGGGGCGCCAGCACGGTAGCCGCCTACTCGGTGCGGGCGCGGCCCGGCCTGCCGGTATCGGTACCGGTGAGTCGTGATGAGTTGAAGAGTTTGCACAGCGCCCAACAATGGACGGTGGCTAACCTGCACGAGCGTTTGCAGGGTTTGAAGAAGGACCCGTGGGCGGGTTATGCCAATCGGCAGAAGATCAGCAAGAAGATGTGGGAGAAGCTGGGGGCGCATCCGCCAGGCTGATGCGCTCCGCTGCCCGGTTCAGATGAGGATGAAGATCGCGGCCAGGCCGGCAAAGATCGCCCATTTTTCCAGGTAGTAACGGGTGCGGTTGCGTTTCTTCAACTCCTTGCCCCGCAGGCGAATCTTGTACAGGCGGGTAAACGCACGGTTCAGGCCGCCGGTCTTGTCACCGGCATCGTTGGGCGAACCGGCCGCAGCCATCACGTTGCGGCTGAACCAACGGTTGAACGCGGCCGCCCAGCGGTACTTCATCGGGCGTTCGATATCGCAGAACAGAATGATCCGGTTCTGCTCGGTGGTGTTTTCGGCGTAGTGGATGAAGGTCTCGTCAAACATCACCGGCTCACCATCGCGCCAGTAGTAGTTTTCACCGTCCACGTTGATGTAGCAGCCCGGAGAGTTGGGCGTGTCCAGGCCCAGGTGGTAACGGTAGGAACCGGCATACGGGTCACGATGGCGTACCAGCTTTGAGCCCGGTGGCAGCTCGGCAAACATCGCGGCCTTGATCGAGCCGATGCTTTGCACCAGCTCGGTGGTGCGCGGGCACAGCTTCATCGCCGAAGGATGGCTGTCGCCGTACCACTTCAAATAGAAACGCTTCCAGCCCGACTTGAAGAACGAATTGAAACCCACGTCATTGTACTGGTCGGAGCGCTTGATCTCGCCTGCGCGCAGCAGGTTCTGGCCTTCCTCGCGGATCTCTTGCCAATGCTCCTGAAGCGGGCTCAGGTCGGGAAAGTCGCTGGGGGACAGGTACGGTCGGCTGGGCAGTTTGGAAAAGAGGTAGAGAAAGCAGTTCACCGGAGCCAGGAAGGTCGAGTGATCACTGAGCTGGCGCCCCAGCTTGTGGCGCACCCGGCCACGCAGGTGGACATACGCAATAGAGGCAACGTAGAGAGCAACAATGATGAGTTTCAAGGTATTCGTCACAAGTCAGAAGAGAACAGGCTGCTCCCGCGTGCCCACAACGGCCGAGGATTGAAGATGCAGCACCTGAAATCACAATTCACAAAACCGGCAACACGAACGGCTGGGTGACAATCCGGTCGTGGCCATTGGCAGCTATTTTAGCCACACTTTGTAACCAAAGGTTAATCAAGATTTGTGAAAAGGTGTCCAGTGAGTGTGCCAGGAAGAGCAGCAGCGGGCTTGCCGGGCGGCCTGCCCGCTGCTGAAGGCGTCAGTTTTTCGGTTCGTCATCCTTGCGCGTACGCAGAGAAAGCCGATACTCATCCAACTCCGAGTAGGGTACGGCTTCGCGTCGTGCCAGGATGAAATGGCGGACCAGTGCAATCAGCATACCCAGAATCAACCCCGCAACCACGCTCAGCATTATCACAAGGCCTTTTTTAGGCTTGATCGGGCTGAGTGGCTCCTGGGCACGACGGTCAATGGTGACCAGTTTGAGGTCACTCATGTCGATATTGAGGCTCCGCAACCGCGCGACTTCCGCGCGTAACGGTTCAACATCCTGCAAGAAAATGTCTTCATTCCCGCGTTTTTTCAGGACCTCGACTTCTCGGTTGACCTCCAGCATCTGCAACTCTTTGCCAATCTGCGCAACGCGACCGTTAGTGAAGTCGTCGCTGGTGCGCGCCAGCAAGGCCGTACGTTCCGCCTCAAGCGCTTCTGTCCCGAGGAAGTACAGCGGGATTTTCTGATTATTGACCTCGGTGCGCATCATTTGATTGGAGCCGCCACGAGAGGCATCCGCCATGGATGACGGGGTAGTCGGCGTCTTGATGCCCATCGACTTGGCGATGGAGATGGCCTCGGCCAACTCCGCCAGTCGGTTCGTTCGCTCCATTTTCATCTGCAAGCGCAGGGCAACCAATTCGTCTTCCAATTGAGCGCGCTTGAGCCGGTCGGCCTCAAGCAGCTTGGCAATTTTCGACTCCTTATCGGTTTCGTAGTTGGAGCGCGCTGCGTCAATCTTGCCCTTGAGTTCGTTCAGGCGGTTATTGACGATCACTTTCAGGTCTGCACCCACTTGGGCGCGTTCCGACGCGATGGCGTAGTCCACAAAGCCGTTGAGAATGGCAACGCCGTCGATGTCTTTGGGGTATTGCAACTCAAGCCGGATATAACTGCTCAGGGAGTCGGCTTTTTTTGGATCCGGCAGAATAAGGTTGATCGAGTTTCGATTGAATGCTTCAAAACTCTGCTCCAGGCTTTGCCCGGTTTTCTGGAACGCCTTGAAAAGGTCCTCATGCGACTTGAAGAACCCCAGGCGGGCTTCGTAGGAGTCCAGTTGTGCGCCGACTTTATTCAGCGCGTCCGCCGGGGGCAACTTATAGACTTCGGAGCGGTTCAGTGCATCCAGTTCATTGATGGCTGCAGGGCGCAGCACACTGCTGACCTCATACTCCCGCGGTGCCAGAAATGCGTAGCCAGCGCCCAGGACTCCCGCGAGAATTGTACAACCCAGCACTAACTTCTTTTGTCGCCAGATACCATGACACAGTTCAAACAGATCAATTTCGTCCGATGCCGCATGAGCGTGGAGCCGAGGAGTTTTATTCAAAACTGATGCACCTTAAAAAATCGACAGTCAGCGGTCATACATATTCATCAAATACTGAATGACCGCTTGAAAATCAGGGACAACGCCCTGTACACAAGACACACACGATCTACCGATGGTCATCCGACCACCTCGGTCACGGAAAAATCCCACATCACCGTAGATTGTTTTCGTTCAGATACCCAGGAGTCCCTACCCTGGTGCTGAGCGTAGACGAACTTGTAAAGAACCGTTTCCGAATCAACGCATAAAATGGCGCTAAATACCCGTGAATATTGGGAAAATTCGTACGCAACCTTGAGAAAACAGACAATTCTCACAAAATCGATTCAGCTCATCCGTCAGGCGCCTACACCCCAGGGCATTGACTGATCATTTTTCAACCAAAAAAAGGAATTTGTATGACCTCTGTTTCAATTGATGACTTTGAGGCGCTCCAGGGCGCATGGGAGCAAACGGCACTGGAAGACAATGGCGTGCCCAATCCCACGGATGAACACAGCGCGCCAGGCGCGATCACGACAATCTCGGGCGATCAATTCCAGGTGGTGACGGTCGACGGCGAGGTTTTACTGGCAGGCAGCTTCACGCTCGATGCCAGCACGGCACCCAAAAGCATTACCTGGGTTGACTCGATGGGAGAGGATGCCGGCAAGCAGTTACCCGCGAGTTACCGGCTGGAAGGTGATCACTTCGTGTTTATTGCGGCAGATGAAGGCATGCCCCGCCCTACCCGCTTCAGTACCGGCCCAGGGCAAACCATGCGCACGTTCGTGCGCAAACCCTGACACGGAGATACATCCGTTCCTGCGACATGGTTTTCACATGGCCTTCACGTGTTGACCTATAGGGTGAAGGCTACCTACTCCAGTGAACACCTTGGCCCGTCTACCCCACGGGCCTTTTTTTGCCTGCACGGCAGCCAATCAGCACGGGCGCTTGATGGCGGTGAGGGTGTAGCACGGGGCAGTTGAGCGGGCTGGTTTTGATACCTGGGCTGACAGCATGTCCATTGCGTCTCCAATATGTTCCGGTCATTGCGACAAAAGAAGTCCGCCCTACACCGAAAGCCTCGCCATCCTTGAACCGGTAAAGAGCCTTCACTGTAGGGCGAACGGACGGAAAATAAGCCAGGCTTATTGGATGTTCAACTGTTAACAATAAAAAGCCCTGAAAAAGCCTCGATCAGCGCTATTTTTCGATGCAAATGGCTCCACTTTGTAAATGTTTTTGCTTGTATTGCCATACGAGTGCAACGCCGCCTTCAGAAACTATACCTTCATGCCATGGGTCACTACTGCTACCGACCTCTTGCCTGAAGACCGTGCCATGGCCACTCGCTCTGACCTGCGCAACACCCTGTCCCTGGACAGCCTGAACTTCTTCCTGGCGGACGTGCGTGACGGACTGGGGCCGTACCTGGCGATTTATCTGCTGGCCGTGCACCACTGGGACCCCGCCAGCATCGGCGTGGTCATGACCCTGGCCGGCATCGCGGCCCTGCTCACCCAGACCCCGGCCGGCGCATTGATTGACCGAACCCGCAGCAAACGGGCAGTGATCGTGATCGCCGCGCTGCTGGTGACTGCCAGTTGCCTGCTCCTGCCCTTCGTCAGCTCCTTCAGCCTGGTGGCGCTGACCCAGGCGGCCAGTGCAGCGGCGGCCTCGGTGTTTGCGCCGGCCATCTCGGCGATTTCCCTCGGGATCACCGGGCCGCGCGCTTTTACCCGGCGCACCGGCCGCAATGAAACCTTCAACCACGCCGGCAACGCGGTGGCGGCCCTGCTCGCTGGTGGGTTCGCCTACCTGTTCGGCCCGGTGGCGGTGTTCTATCTGATGGCAGTCATGGCTGCGGCGAGTGTCATCGCGGTCAGCTGCGTGTCAGCCCAGGCAATCGACCACGAAGTCGCACGGGGTTTCGACCCTGCGCATGGCACCGGCCATGAACAACCGTCGGGATTGGCCGTGCTTCTGGCGAACAGGCCCTTGATGCTGTTTGCCATCTGCTGCGCGCTGTTTCACCTGGCCAATGCGGCCATGCTGCCGCTGGTCAGCCAGAAGCTGTCGCAGATCAACCTGCAGATGGCCACGCCGCTGACCTCGGCCTGCATCGTCGCGGCCCAGTTGGTGATGGTGCCGGTGGCCTGGCTGGTGGGCGTGAAGGCCGACGTGTGGGGGCGCAAGCCGTTGCTGCTCGCCGGTTTCATGATCCTGCCTCTGCGGGGCGTGTTGTATACGCTGTCCAGTGATCCTTATTGGCTGGTGGCGGTGCAGATGCTTGACGGGGTCGGCGCCGGGGTGTTCGGCGCGCTGTTTCCGGTGATCGTCAAAGACCTCACCCAGGGCACCGGACGCTTCAATGTCAGCCTGGGCGCGCTGTCCACGGCATTCGGCCTCGGCGCGGCCTTGAGCAGCAGCCTGGCAGGTTTTGTCGTGCAGTGGGCGGGTTACAACGCCGCGTTCCTGACCCTGGCCGGCGTGGCGGCCGTCGCATTGGGGCTGGTGTGGGTGGCAATGCCGGAGACTCGGGCGAATCCATCCGTGCAGCGCCATACAACTCCCGCCTGACATATGCCACAATGCGCGCCAAATTCCAACATGCACCCATTTTTCTGCTCAGCGACTGGGCCCCAAGCCTTGATGTCGCTGCCGACGTATGCCCGTTGGCCTGGGCCACAAAATGGGCCCGGCTCAAATTAGCGCACTCCAAGCTATTGATAGGTAAAGTAATTGATCTCCACAGCTAACATCACCATGCAGTTCGGCGCCAAGCCGCTATTTGAGAACGTTTCGGTCAAGTTCGGCGCAGGCAACCGTTATGGCCTGATCGGTGCCAACGGTTGCGGCAAGTCGACTTTCATGAAAATCCTCGGTGGCGACCTCGACCCGTCGGGCGGCCAGGTCATGCTGGAGCCGAACGTGCGCCTGGGTAAACTGCGCCAGGACCAGTTCGCCTACGAAGAATTCACCGTACTCGACACCGTGATCATGGGTCACGAAGAGCTGTGGAAGGTCAAGGCCGAGCGCGACCGCATCTACTCGCTGCCGGAGATGACCGAAGACGACGGCATGGCCGTGGCCGAGCTGGAAACCGACTTCGCCGAGATGGACGGCTACACCGCCGAATCCCGCGCCGGTGAGTTGCTGCTGGGCCTGGGTATCGGCATCGAGCAGCACAACGGCCCGATGAGTGAAGTGTCACCAGGCTGGAAGCTGCGTGTATTGCTGGCCCAGGCGCTGTTTTCCGATCCGGAAGTGTTGCTGCTCGACGAGCCGACCAACCACCTGGACATCAACACCATCCGCTGGCTGGAAAACATCCTGACCCAGCGTAACAGCCTGATGATCATCATCTCTCACGACCGTCACTTCCTGAACAGCGTCTGCACCCACATGGCCGACCTGGACTACGGCGAGCTGCGCCTGTTCCCGGGCAACTACGACGAATACATGACCGTGGCGACCCAGTCCCGCGAGCAGTTGCTGTCGGACAACGCCAAGAAGAAAGCGCAGATCTCCGAGCTGCAATCCTTCGTCAGCCGCTTCTCGGCCAACGCCTCGAAAGCCAAGCAGGCCACTTCCCGTGCCAAGGCGATCGACAAGATCCAGCTGGCCGAAGTCAAGCCATCGAGCCGCGTCAGCCCGTTCATCCGCTTCGACCAGACCAAGAAGCTGCACCGCCAGGCGGTCATCGTCGATCGCATGGCCAAGGGCTTTGACGGCAAGACGCTGTTCAAGGACTTCAGCTTCCAGGTTGAAGCCGGCGAGCGCGTGGCGATCATCGGCCCGAACGGTATCGGCAAGACCACCCTGCTGCGTACCCTGGTCAACGAACTGACCCCGGATGCCGGTACGGTCAAGTGGACCGACGCGGCTGAACTGGGCTATTACGCCCAGGACCATGCTTCGGACTTCGAAGACGAGTCCAACCTGTTCGACTGGATGGGCCGCTGGACCAAGGAAGGCGAGCAAGTGGTTCGCGGTACCCTGGGCCGCATGCTGTTCTCCAACGACGAGATCCTGAAGTCGGTGAAGGTGATTTCCGGTGGCGAGCAAGGTCGCATGCTGTTCGGCAAGCTGATCCTGCAAAAGCCGAACGTGCTGATCATGGACGAGCCGACCAACCACTTGGACATGGAGTCCATCGAGGCGCTGAACCTGGCGTTGGAGAACTACCCGGGTACGCTGATCTTTGTCAGCCATGACCGGGAGTTTGTGTCGTCCCTGGCCACCCGCATCATCGAGCTGAGCCCGAGTGGGGTGATCGACTTCAGCGGGACTTATGACGATTACCTGCGTAGTCAGGGTGTGGTTTTCTAAGAGCCGCCGGTAGTTTGAAATGCGAAAGCCCCGTCCAGTGTGATGGGGCTTTTTTTTGGGATATGGCTCTGCTTTTCTGTGGGAGCCGTCGAGCTTTAGCGAGGCCGCGATAGCGGTGTGCCAGGCAACATCTTTATTGACCATGCCGCCGCCTTCGCAGCCTTGCTACAGCTCGACAGCTCCCACACTTTACCGCGTCCGCTTTAGTTGTCCCGGGCCAGGGAGGCCCCATGGATCCAAAGCCGGATAGGCACGGGCCGCAATATCATCAAATATAGTTAGCCTGCTTCCTTTTACCCCAAGCCCTTGCCATGATGCCCTCACCGCCCGCACGCGAACGAGTCCCCATGCCTGCCACACAGCCTGCCACCCCCAGCTCCTTGTCGATCACCCTGCAGATCGTTTCCATCGTTTTCTACACGTTTATCGCGTTTATCTGTATCGGCCTGCCGATTGCCGTCATCCCCGGCTATGTCCACGGTGAGCTGGGTTTCAGCGCGGTGGTCGCCGGGATAACCATCGGCTCGCAATACCTGGCCACGCTGCTCAGCCGCCCCATGGCGGGGCGCATGTCGGACAACGTGGGCACCAAGCGCGCTATCGTGCTGGGCCTGAGCGGGATTCTGCTGAGCGGGGTGCTGACGTTCATCGCCACGCTGGTGCAAAGCCTGCCGTTGCTGAGCCTCGGCATATTGATTGTCGGCCGGCTGTTACTCGGCGTCGCGCAGGGCCTGATCGGCGTCGGCACCATCAGTTGGTGCATGGGCGCGGTCGGTGCCGAACATACGGCACGATCGATCTCGTGGAACGGCATCGCCTCCTACGGCGCGATTGCCATTGGTGCACCGCTTGGGGTGGTGATGGTTGCCGACTACGGCTACACCAGCCTCGGAATCGCCCTCACGGCACTTTCCGCCCTGGGCCTGCTGCTGATTCGCAACAAACCTTCGGTGCCCGTGGTGCGCGGCGAGCGGCTGCCCTTCTGGGCGGTATTCGGGCGTATCGCGCCGTTCGGCGCCAGCCTGTGCCTGGCATCGATTGGCTACGGCACCCTCACCACGTTTATCACCCTCTACTACTTGAGCCGTGGCTGGACGGGCGCAGCCTGGTGCCTGACGGTATTTGGCGTGTGTTTCATCCTGTCACGGCTGGTGTTTATCTCTGCCATCAACCGCTTCGGCGGCTTCACCGCGGCGATTGCCTGCATGACCATCGAAACCCTGGGCCTGACGCTGCTGTGGCTGGCACCGTCCACCGGCGTGGCCTTGATCGGCGCCGGGCTGACCGGCTTTGGTTTGTCGCTGGTGTACCCGGCGCTGGGCGTGGAGGCGATCAAGCAGGTGCCCAACAGCAGCCGGGGCGCCGGGTTGAGTGCATATGCGGTGTTTTTTGACCTGGCGCTGGCCATTGCCGGGCCGGTGATGGGTGCGGTGGCGCTGAACCTGGGCTACTCGTGGATCTTCTTCTGCGCCGCCCTGCTTTCCATCAGCGGCCTGGGCCTGACGTTACTGCTCAAGCGCCGCGCTTACTGATCAGCCGTCTGCAAGCCCGCCCGGGTGGATTGCCCGAGGGTGTGATTAAAGAACCGCCCGGCCTCGGAAATCAGGTCGCGGTGGATGCTTTCACGGTCAACTCCGTCGGCATCGGTGCACATGGCGGGCATCGCGGCCAGTTGGCTCTCGTCGCAAGGCGCCATGAACACAAAGTGCCCTGCCCCGGCCAGCAGCTTGAAGTCCGGCGGCTCCGGCAGTTTGCGCGCCAGGGCCTCGGCGTTCTTGTCCACGGCCACCAGCTTGTCGCCGTCGCCGCTGTAGAGCAGCACCGGTACATGCACGTCCGCCAGGGTGTGGCGGCCAAACATCAGGCTCAACGGCGCCATCAACATCAAGGCATGGATACGCGGGTCGGCCTGCGGTTGCAGGTCGTCGCGGTCGACGATCAACTCGCCCTTGGTGGTGCAGGCGTCGCGATCTTCCGGGCGTTGCTGGCAGTAGCGGCGCAGGCGGTCGAGGTCCGGCTTGGCGCCGGCGAGGATCAGCGCGGTTTCGCCACCGGCCGAATAACCGATGACGCCTACCTGGTCGACGTTGACGAATGGCGACAGCATCGGGTCGCCGAGGGTGGCGGTGATCGCTTCGGAAATCTGGATCGGGCGCCCGTACAGGTTGCTCAAGGTGCCCAGCCGGCTGTGATCCTTGTAGTTGTCGCCAGGGTGCAGCACCGCCACCACCACAAACCCCTTGCGCGCCAGGGAGGTGGCGAGGTCGTGCAGGGCCAGGGGCGTGCCGGTATTGCCGTGGGACAGCATCAGCATCGGAAAGCGGCCGATCGCGATTTTCGAGTCTTCAGTGGCGGCGATGTGATAAGCGCCCACCTGGGTGGTGTGTTCCAGGCCGGTGGACGGGTAGAACGCGACGGCTTTCATCGGCTGCAGATCCAGCGGGTCGAGAAAGGTCATGCGGTGAAAGCCCACACTCCAATGGGGGTGCGGCGCGGGCGCGGCTTGCACTGAAATCAGGCCGCCGAGCAGGGAGAGAACCAAGACTGCACAAAGACGCATCATGGGGATGTCCACCTTTGTTGCGTAAGCCCGCGTAGCTGTTGAAGTATCCATGGTTCAGGCGCTCGGACTGGCAGGGTTTACCCATGCGTGCATAACCTGGGCCAAAGTAGTGACAGCGGGTAAACGAAAAAACTCCGTACTCCGATCGCTTTTCAGGCGAGCAGAATACAGAGTTTAGGCGCCTCGAATCAGATTGATATCGAGGAACAGCAAAATTTACACAAGTCTTACGCTGCGGCGAACAATTGTTCGTTGATCACTGCGTTGGCGTCGCTGATCGCCTTGCTGCGCACTTCATCGCCATAGCCCAGGCCGTGAGCGCGGACGATTTCGATGTCGGTGATGCCGAGGAAGCCCAGCAGTACTTTCAGGTAGTCTTCGTGAGCCACACCGGTAGGCTGGCCAACGTGCAGGCCGCCGGAGGTCGACACGATGATGACTTTCTTGCCACCGGCCAGGCCTTCAGGACCGTTTTCGGTGTAGCGGAATGTCTGGCCGGCGACGGCGATACGGTCGATCCAGGCCTTGAGTTGGGTCGGGATGGTGAAGTTGTACATCGGCGCAGCCAGGACGATGGCGTCGGCCGCGAGGAATTCGGCGAGGGTGTTGGCGGCCAGCTCGGCTTCATGTTTCTGTACGGCATCACGCAGCTCGGCAGCGGTGCCCAGTGCACCCAGGGTCACGCCGGAAAAGTGGTTGATGCCTTCGCTGGCCAGGTCACGGTAGGTCACTTCAACGCCTGGCTCGGCCGCCTGCCAGGTCTTGACGACACCTGCGCTCAACTGACGGGAAACCGAGTTGTCGCCGAGGATGCTGGAATCGATATGCAACAGTTTCATGGTTAATCTCCAAGTAAGCATCGCCAAGGGCGACGGAATGGAAATAAGCCTACAGATGAAACCAATCAGCGATTAGTCAGGCAATATGCGATTATTCGTCCCACTGACAGGACAATAGGCCCACCATGCAAGATCTGAATGACCTCTACTACTTCGCCAAGGTGGTGGAAGCCGGCGGTTTCGCCGCTGCCGGGCGGCTGCTGGGGATTCCCAAGTCGCGGCTGTCGCGGCGCATTGCCGAGCTGGAAGAACGCCTCGGCGCCCGCTTGCTGCAACGTACCACCCGCCAACTGACCCTCACTGCCGTGGGTGAACGCTACCTGCGCCACTGCCAGGCAATGCTGCTGGAGGCGGAAATGGCCGATGAGGCAGTGGCCAGCATGTCCAGCGAACCCCGCGGTCGGCTGCGGGTCAGCAGCCCCGTGGGCCTGGCTCACCAATTCCTGCAGACCGTGGTGGCGGAGTTTCTCACCGCCAACCCGCTGGTGCAGTTGGAGATGAACCTGGTCAACCGCCGCGTCGACCTGGTGGCCGAAGGCATTGATGTGGCCTTGCGCGTGCGCGAGCTTGGGGATGAAGACCCGCTGCTGGTGACCAAGCGCCTGCGCCAGGCCCAGACCGCGATTGTCGCCAGCCCCGACTTTGTGCATGAGCGGCAGATCGACACCCTGGAAGACCTCAAGCAACTGCCGGTGCTGGGCGCCCTGGAAGCAGACCGCATGGTGCACTTCCGCATGCTCAGCCCGGAGGGCAGCAGCCACGACCTGGTGATGGAAGCGCGGCTGGGGATCGATGATTTCCTGGTACGCAAGGCGTGCGCCCTCGCCGGCCTGGGGTTTACCGTGCTGCCGATGATGTATTGCGAGGAGGAATTGGCCAACGGCCAGTTGGTGCAGCTCTTGCCGCAATGGTCATTGCCGGGCGGCTGGTTGCAGGCGGTGTACCCACATCGGCGCGGCGTGTTGCCGGCCGTGCGGGCCTGGATCGACCACCTGGATAACGCCTTCAAAGGTTGCGGAGACCGTTTGCTATGAGAATGACCGAAGAACAAGTCGCCACGTTTTGCCTGGGCTTGCCCGGCGCGCGGGAAGATTACAAATGGGGCGGCGTGCGGGTGTTTTCGATTGCCGGCAACAAGATGTTTGCCTTGCAGAACCTGCGGGGCGACTCGCTGGCGTTCAAGGTCGACAAGGAGCTGTTCCTGGGCCATGTGGATCGCCCCGGCCTCCACCCGGCGCCGTACCTGGCGCGGGCGCAGTGGATCATCATGGAAACGCCCTACCCGCTGGGCGCCGAGGAACTGCGTGGCCTGTTGCAGCGTTCCCACCAGTTGGTGGTGAGCAAGCTGCCCAAGCGCACGCAGGTCGGCTTGTTGCTAGAAGATCGAGAGTAGCGTGCCACCCAGGAACAGCTGATCAATCCAGAACACCTGGTGCAGCAACACGATCAGCCAGAACACCACCTGATAAGACACCTTGCGCGTCTTGTGGCGGAACACCTGCTGGGCAATCAACGCCCCCGGCCAACCGCCTGCCAGCTCCACCGCGTGCAGGACGTTTTCCGGGGTGCGCCAGCTGTCTTCGCGAGCCTTGCGCTTGTCGCTCCAGTACAGCAGGAACGCCACCACGCTGACCACGCCATAGGCCACCAGCGGGATCAGCGAAACCCCGCGGTACCCCAGCAGCGCCGCACCAAACAGCGGCGCGGCGCACAACAGTGCAAACACCAACGCCTTGAAGCGTGGATGCTGGATGATCATGGCTTGACGGCCGACCAGTCGATCCAGCCGAACTGCCAGGTGGCCAGGATCACCAGGCCGAAGGCGATCCGGTACCAGGCGAACGCCGCGTAGCTGTGGCTGGCGATGAACTTGAGCAGCGCCTTGACCGCGATCATCGCGAAGATGAACGAGGTGACAAAGCCGATGGCAAACACCGGCAGGTCATCCGGCTGGAACAGGTGACGGTACTTGTAGCCCGAATACACCGCTGCGCCGACCATGGTCGGCATCGCCAGGAAGAACGAAAACTCGGTGGCGGTCTTGCGTGACAGGCCGAACAACAGGCCGCCAATGATGGTAGCGCCCGAGCGCGAGGTGCCCGGGATCATCGCCAGGCACTGGGCAAAGCCGACTTTGATCGCGTCCTTCCAGGTGATGTCGTCGACGGTTTCGGCGTGCACTTCATGCTGGCGGCGCTCGGCCCACAACATGATGACGCCGCCCACCACCAACGCCGCCGCAACGGTGATCGGGTTGAACAGGTAGTGTTTGATCAGGTCGGCGAAAATCACCCCCAGCACCACCGCCGGCAATACGGCAATGATCAGGTTGACGGTGAAACGCTGGGCATTGCGCTGGGTCGGCAAGCCAATGACCACGTCGAGGATCTTGCGTCGAAACTCCCACACCACCGCCAGGATCGCGCCCAGCTGGATGATGATATTGAACGCTTCAAAGCGTTCGCCACCGAAGTTGATCAAGTCGGCCACGATAATCTGGTGCCCGGTACTGGAGATCGGCAAAAACTCCGTCAGCCCCTCTACAACGCCGAGTATCAGTGCCTGTACGGCGGTCCAAAGATCCATCGATTCCCCCAAAGGTCATGCCCACGGCATGCCTCGTTGATATTTTTTAGACGTTCACTAACGAAGAGTGCGCTGCAAGCACAGCGCAAATAATCAAGGCCGAACTGCGAAAATTCCGTGAAAAATCAGGCAGGACTCAGGTTTTTTGATTCTGGGCCGAAAGCCTATCAGACAAGCCGGAAATGTCGATGCAGCACCCAAAATTATAAGAACACGGAGTGACAGGACCATGAACAGTTTGCGCAATATGTCTATCAGCCGGCGCCTCTGGCTGATCCTGATCGTCGCCGTGCTGATGCTGCTAACCCTCGGCCTGCTTATGCTCAAGCAGATTCATGGCGACCTGTACCAGGCCAAGAGTGAGCAGACCCAGCGCGTGGTGCAAACCGCCAGCGGGATCCTGACTTATTATCACAGCCTCGAAACCAGCGGCGTCCTGAGCCGTGAAGCGGCGCAGAAGCAAGCCTTGAGCGCGGTACGTGGCCTGCGTTACGGAAAGGACGACTACTTCTGGATCAACGACCTCACCCCCGTGATGATCATGCACGCGGCCAACCCCAAGCTCGACGGCCAGAACCTGTCGGCCATCCGTGATCCGGACGGCTTTGCGGTGTTCAACGAGTTCGTGATCCTGGCCAAGGCCAAGGGCGCGGGGATGGTGAATTACCGCTGGCCCAAGCCCGGCGCCGATGCGCCGGTGGCCAAGACCTCCTATATACAGCTGTTTGAACCCTGGGGCTGGATCATCGGTTCCGGCGTGTATGTCGATGACGTGCAAGGCGAGTTCCGCGGCCAGGTGTGGAAAGCCTCGGTGGTTGGCCTGGTGATCGCGCTGATCATGGGCCTGCTGGTGGTGCTGATCGCCCGCAGCATCGTGCGCCCGTTGCAGCAGGCAGTGAATGCGATGGCCAATATCGCCAGTGGCGAAAGCGACCTGACCCGCACCCTCGACACCCATGGCCAGGATGAAGTCACTCAATTGTCGCGGCACTTCAACAGCTTTACCGCCAAGCTGCGGCAGGTGGTGGGCCAGTTGCAGACCTGCGCCAACGCCTTGGGCCAGTCGTCCACCGAGCTGGGCAGCAACGCCAGCGATGCCCATGACCGCAGCCAGCAGCAATCGCAGCAGATGGAACTGGTGGCGACGGCGATCAATGAAGTCACCTATGGCGTACAGGACGTGGCCAAAAATGCCGAGCATGCCGCCAGCGAAATGCGCGATGCCCAGGTGCAGGCCGAACAGGGCCAGCTCAATATCGATGGCAGCCTGCAACGGATCGACCAGCTCTCCGGCACCATCAGCCAGGCCGTGGAGGTGATCCGGACGCTGTCGACTGAAAGCACGCAGATTGGCGGCGTGCTGGAAGTGATCCGCTCGATTGCCGACCAGACCAACTTGCTGGCCCTCAACGCCGCCATCGAAGCGGCCCGCGCCGGGGAGCAAGGCCGTGGTTTTGCGGTGGTGGCCGACGAAGTACGGCTGCTGGCCCAGCGCACGCAAAAATCCACGGCAGAGATCCAGGCGATGATCGAGCGCCTGCAAGGCCATTCGGAGGCAGCGGTCAAGGTCATCAGTGACAGCCACCAGGCCTCGCAACTGACCATCGAACAAGCAGGCCAGGCGGGCGCGAGCCTGACTGCCATCGGCCAGGCGCTGCGTAATCTCAACGGGCTGAACGCCTCGATTGCCAGTGCCACGTTGCAGCAGGCGCATGTGGTGGAAGACATCAACCAGAATGTCACCCAGGCAGCCGGCTTGTCCCACAGCACCGCGCTGGCGGCGCAGCAGTCCAGCGTCGCGAGTGCGCACTTGAAAGGCCTGAGCGAACAACTCGACAGCCTTCTGCGCCAATTCAAGGTCTGACGCCGATGATCGTTCCCACGCTCTGCGTGGGAACGCATTCTGTGACGCTCTGCGTCACCGTTGCGCAGAGCCGGGACGCGGAGCGTCCGGAACTGCATTCCCACGCAGAGCGTGGGAACGATCTATCGTCGCACCGCCGCTCCCACATTGGTTACAATCAGCGCCCTCTTCGACTCCCCCAAGGAACCGCCATGTCCGGGCTTGAACTGTTTGCCGCCGCCCTGGGGGTGATCGCTGTCTGGTTGACGGTTAAACAGAACCCGTGGTGCTGGCCCATCGGCCTGGTGATGGTGCTGCTGTACACCTGGATCTTCTTCGATGTGAAGCTCTACTCCGACATGCTCCTGCAAGTGATCTACGCCGCCCTGCAACTCTACGGCTGGTGGCAGTGGACCCGCGCCGGTGAGGTCAAGCAGGGCCGGCAAGTCACCAGCCTGGGCCTGCAACCGATCCTGCAAGGCCTGGCCTTGGGTGCCCTGGGCAGCCTGTTGCTGGGCGCAGCCATGGCCCACTGGACCGACGCCGCCCAACCCTGGCTGGACGCGGCCCTGACCGGCTTCAGCCTGGTGGCGCAGATGTGGATGGCGCAAAAACGCGTGCAGTGCTGGCCGTTGTGGATCACAGTGGATGTGATCTTCGTCGGGCTGTTCCTCTACAAAGGCCTGTACCTCACCGCCGCGCTCTACGCCTTGTTCACCGTGATCGCCGTGCAGGGCTGGCGTGAATGGCGCGCCGACCCGGCGCTGCACGCATGAAGGTGGTGGTACTGGCCGGCCCGGAATCCAGCGGTAAAAGCTGGCTGGCCGCCCAGTTGCAGGCACATTTTGGCGGGGTGATGGTGGGCGAATACGTGCGCGATTTCATCGACCACCACCAGCGCGATACCACCCTGGCGGATATCCCGGAGATCGCCCGGGGCCAGTTGGCCTGGGAAGATGCCGCCCGCGCCGCGCAGCCGGCATTGCTGATCCTCGACACCAACCTGCTGACCAACAAGCTGTGGAGCCAGACCCTGTTTGGCGACTACCCGGCGTGGCTCGACAGCGAACTGCTCGCCCGCCACTACGACCTGCACCTGCTGCTGTCGCCGAAAGACGTGGAGTGGACCGCCGATGGCCAGCGCTGCCAGCCGGAGTTTGCCGATCGCCTGGCGTTTTTCCAGGCCAGTCGTGACTGGCTGGAGCAACATCATCTACCGCTACGGGTCATCCGTGGGGATTGGCAAGCACGCCAGGACCAGGCCTTTTCAGCTGTGGAACAACTGCTGGATTGACCGGCGGGGACGGTTTTCATGCACCGCTCGTTACGCATGGCCCACTTTCAACGCTCTGGCGCGCAGGGCTGAAGACCGGTTATCGGGTCAACGCAGTCCTCTACCCGGGGCACCGGTCAATCCTTAAAAGGAGATTGGCCTATGAACATGCGCATCGTTGCCCGCTTGATCAACTTGCCCGAAGACCGTGGCGTTCGTGTTGAAACCGCCGCCCATCACATCCTGCTGGTGCGTTCGGGTAGCGAGGTTCGTGCCTATCAGGCGGATTGCCCCCACGCCGGGGCGCCCCTGGAGCAAGGCGTGGTCTGTGACGGGAGGATCATTTGCCCGTGGCACAAGGCGGCCTTCCGGGTGGATGACGGCCAGGTCTGCGAGCCGCCCGCGCTGGTGCAGCTCAAGCAGTACCCGGTGGAGATTCACGACGGCGTGGTCAGTGTGGGCGACGAGGCACTGCCCTCGCCCGTTGCCCCGCACACCAACGATTCGCGCTGCTTTATCGTGATTGGCGCCGGTGCAGCCGGTTCGGCGGCCGTGGCCACGCTGCGCCGCAAGGGTTTCAGCGGCCGGTTGTTGTGGATCGACCAGGAACAGGACCCCGCCTACGACCGCACCGCCCTGAGCAAATTCGTCATCTGCGGCGAGATGCCGCCGCAGGAAACACCGCCCTTGCTGGACGAGGCCACCTGCCACGCGTCGCGGATCCACGGCGAAGTGCGCCACCTCGACCCTCAAGCCAAGCGCCTCGAGCTTGCGGACGGTCGCCACTTCGACTACGACGCCGCACTGCTGGCCACCGGCGGCGAAGCCAGGCCGCTGGATGTTCCAGGCACCGTACTCAACAACGTGTTCGTGTTGCGCTCCCGGGACGATGCGGCGCGTATCGTCAAGGCGGCTCAACCGGGCACATGTGCAGTGATCATCGGCGACAGTTTTATCGGCCTGGAAGCCGCGTCCGCCTTACGCAAGCGCGGGTTGACGGTGCAGGTGGTGGGCCGTCACGAGATTCCGCTGGCGGCCCAACTGGGCAAGCGCATCGGTGCCTCACTGCGCCAATTGCATGAAGCCAACGGCGTGATATTCCACACCGCCAGCGAGCCTGCACGCCTGGAAGGCCACATGGACGTGACGACGGTGGTGCTGAAAAACGGCCACAGATTGGCCGCAGACCTGGTACTGATAGGCGTCGGCGTCACGCCTGCCACGGGGTTTGTCGAGGGGCTGGAAAAAGCCGAGGACCAGTCGCTGAAAGCCGATGCCGGTTTGTCCCTCGCGCCCGGACTATGGGCGGCGGGCGATATGGTGACCTTTCCATGGAACGGCCAACCCGTGCGCATCGAACACTGGCGTGTGGCGCAGCAACTCGGGGTGCTGGCGGCGCGCAATATGCTGGGCGCACAACAGGTGTTTGCCGATGTGCCGTTCTTCTGGACGTATCACTTCGGCAAGACCTTTGAACTGCTGGGCCACCCCCGCCACTGGAATCAGCTCCACGTGGAAGGCGACCTGCAGCGCCACGACTTCATCGCCCTGCTCTGCCAGGGCGACGAAGTGGAAGCGGTAGTTGCCTGTGAACATCAGCGGGCCATGGCGCTGCTCTCGCAACGCCTGAAGCACCCGCTGAAGAAGGCCGAGGTGCTGGAGCTGATCCGCGGGCTTTAGTAGCCCAGGGACAACCCGGTATTGCGCCGAGGGTCGTTGGCCCCATAGAAACGGTTATTGCCGACCGGCTTGCCGTCCAGGGACGGCGCGCCTACCAGGATCGCCGCCAGGTGGTTGGCGTCCTGCGGGCCGGCAAACTTGTGGCCCCAGCCTTCGAGGATTTTCTGGGTGTCGGGGCTCAGGGCAAAGCGTTCGATATTGGTCGCCTCAGGCAGCCATTGCTGGTGGAAACGCGGGGCGTCCACGGCTTCCTGGATGTTCATCTTGTAGTCGATCACATTGAGGATGGTCAGCAACGTGGCCGTGATGATACGGCTGCCACCCGGCGTACCCACCACCATCACCGCCTTGCCATCCTTGGTGACGATGGTCGGGCTCATGGACGACAGCGGCGTCTTGCCCGGAGCAATGGCGTTGGCTTCGCCCTGCACCAGGCCGTACATGTTCGGCACGCCGATCTTGGAGGTGAAGTCGTCCATTTCGTCGTTGAGGATCACCCCGGTCTTGCTCGCCATCACGCCCGCGCCGAACCAGTCGTTGAGGGTGTAGGTCACCGAGACCGCGTTGCCCCACTTGTCGACGATGGAGTAGTGGGTGGTGTTATTGCCTTCGTGGGGCGAAACGCCCGGCTTGATGTCCTGGGAGATCCCGGCTTTCTGCGGGTCGATGGCAGCGCGCAGTTTGGCGGCGTAATCCTTGTCCAGCAGGTGCTCGACCGGGTTCTGCACGAAGTCCGGGTCGCCGAGGTAGCTGTTGCGGTCGACGTACGCGTGGCGCATCGCTTCGATCTGGTAGTGCAGGCCCTGGGCCGAGTGATAGCCGAGGTCGGCCATCGGGTAGCCTTCGAGGATGTTCATGATTTCGCAGATGACCACCCCGCCCGAGCTCGGTGGTGGCGCGGACACCACGTGGTAGCCACGGTAGTCACACTCGATGGGCGCCAGTTCGCGGGTCTTGTATTTGTCCAGGTCGGCTTGGGTGATGATGCCTTTGCCCGATTGGCTGGAATCCACAATCGCCTTGGCTACCCAGCCTTTGTAGAAGCCATCGGTGCCCTTGGCGGAGATTTCCCGCAGGGTTTTCGCCAGGTCTTTCTGCACCAGCTTCTGGCCCACCAGCATCGGCTCGCCACCGTGCAGGAAGATGCCGCGCAGGTCTTTGTCTTTCTTGAATTCGTCGGTGGCGGTGTGCAGCAGGTCAATATCGCCCTGCTCCAGGGCAAAACCGTCTTCGGCCAGCTTGATCGCCGGGGCGATGACCTGGGCGCGCTTGAGGGTGCCGTATTTGCTCAGCGCCAGTTCCATGCCCGACACAGTGCCGGGAACGCCGACCGCCAGGTGGCCCTTGGAGCTGAGGTCCGGGACCACGTTGCCGTCCTTGTCCAGGTACATGTCGGCAGTCGCGGCCAGCGGAGCTTTTTCGCGGAAATCGAGGAAGGTCTTGCGGCCGTCGGCCAGTTGCACGGTCATGAACCCACCGCCGCCGAGGTTGCCGGCTGCCGGGTACACCACGGCCAGGGCGTAGCCCACCGCCACCGCCGCATCCACCGCATTGCCGCCGGCCTTGAGCACATCCACGCCCACATGGGTCGCCAGATGCTGGGCGGTGACCACCATGCCATTTTCGCCAGCCACCGGGGCCTGGGAGGCCGCCTGCACGCCGCTGACAGTCAGCACCAGCGCGGTGGCAATCAAAGTTCGGGTAAACGGTTGGTATTTCATCCCTGGCTACTCTGTTTATTAGAAGAACTCGAAAGTAATACTTTTCCGATCCAAGCCCCAGCGTTATGCCGCGTTTGTGACAGAGCCTGTCGGTAACGGAATAATGCCCATGCTATATTCCGGGCCTTTACGCCGCGCAGCAGAGGCTTTTCGATGGTGATCAAGAAGACCGGTATCCGCGCCCAGCAAGCCGACCAGACCCGCGCGCGGATTCTCCAGGCGGCAGTCAAGGTCTTCACCCGCGACGGCTATTCCGGCGGGCGTGTGGAAAGCATTTCCCGCGAGGCCGACTCCAACGACCGCATGTTGTATTACTACTTCGGCAGCAAGGAACACCTGTTTGTGTGTGTGCTGGAGCACACCTATGAACAGTTCAACAAGGCCGAAAGCAAGCTCAAGCTCGACCTGACTGCACCGGTGCAAGCGTTGCAGGCGCTGGTGGGGTTTATCTGGAATTACTACGTCAAGCATCCCGAGTTTGTGGCGATCCTGAGCATCGAGAACCTGCACCAGGGCAAGCATGCGAAGCAGTCGGGTGAACTGCGGCGGTTGTCCGGGGAGGCGGTTGGGGTGTTGCGGCCGATCATTGAGGCGGGCCAGGCCCAGGGGCTGTTTCGTGAAGATGTGGACATCAAGCATGTGTACTTGATGATTGCTTCGTTGTGCTACTTCTATAACTCCAACCAGCACACGCTGAGTTCGTTTTTGGGGGAGGATTTGGCGGATAAGACCCAGCAGCGGGATTGGCTGGGGTTTATCAGTGATCTGGTGTTGCGCGGGGTATGCGTGACACCGCCCATCCAACGGTAGAACCTGGATCTAAATGTGGGAGCGGGCTTGCTCGCGAATGCGGTGTATCAGTCAATATATTTGGCGACTGACGAACCGCTTTCGCGAGCAAGCCCGCTCCCACATTTTTTGACCGTGTGAATCAATGGGTACCGGGATTGGCTCGCAGGTGTGCCACGGTTTGCTCCAGGCCTTCCCACTGCGGTGCATGGGGTGCGAAGCGCCCGCGCAGGTAGGCGGCCAACTCCGCCACTTGGGTGTTCGACAAACTGTCCTTGAACGCCGGCATGTAACCCAGATCCTTGGTCGCCGGAGTGCTGATCCCTTGCAAAATCACCTTGATCAGGTTGTCCGGTTGATCGCTGTGCACATTGGTATTGGTCGCCAGTGATGGGCTGACGCCGAACAGCTTCGGGCCCTGTCCGTCGGCATGGCAGGCCTTGCATGAACCTTCGAATACCCGTCGCCCATTGGCATTGGGCACCGTCGCAGCTGCCACCACCTGCGCTTCGGCGGCGCCGCTGTCGTTCAGCGAAGCCAGGTACACCGCCATCGCGCGGATGTCGGTCTTGGGCAGTTTCGCCAGTTCAGTCACGACCGGTCCCATCGGCCCCGTTGCCACGCCATGGGCATCGGAATAACCAGTGCTCAGGTAGCTGAACAATTGGTCTTCGGTCCACGGCGTCGGCGCCTTGGACAAGCCATTCAAGGCCGGCGCTTCCCAACCGTCCACCCTGCCGCCCGCGAGGAACGCCTTGCCGCCCTTCTCCGCCCCCATCAGGTTGCGCGGCGAATGGCACGCCGCGCAGTGCCCCAAACCGTTGACCAGGTAAGCGCCACGATTCCATTGCTCGCTGCGCTGTGGCTGCACGCTGATTTCTCCGCGGCGCAGGAACAGCGCATTCCAGCCGGCCATCAACGGCCGGATATTGAACGGAAACTTCATCGCATTCGGCACCGGTGCCTGGCTCACCGGCGCCTGGGACATCAGGTAGGCATACAGCGCCTGCATGTCGGCATCGTTGATATTGCGAAACGCCGTATAGGGAAACGCCGGGTACAGGTTGCGCCCGTCGCGGCCAATGCCGTCGCGCATCGCCCGCTCGAACGCCGGGTAGGACCAGTTGCCAATCCCGGTTTTCTCATCCGGGGTGATGTTGCTGCTGTAAAGGGTGCCGAACGGCGTATGCATCGCCAGCCCGCCGGCATTGGTGGCACCGCCCGGTGCCGTGTGGCACACCGCGCAATCCCCCACGGCGGCCAGCAAGCGCCCGCGCTCCAGGGTGGCCTTGGACCAGGTGCCTGCACTGGGCGGTGCAATCGGGGCAATTTCGCTGTGAAACGGCCACGCGGTAGCAGCCATGCCCAGCACCGCGCCAAAGGCGGCGAACAATGAGCCGAACAACCATTTGCGGCGCTTTTCCGGGGACTTCGCCGGCTCGCCCAGGGTGCCTGCATTCAGCGCCGCCAATACCCGCTCGGGGGTAATCGGCAGCTCGCGAAAACGGATGCCGGTGGCGTCATAGATCGCGTTGGCAATCGCCGCCGCGCTGGGCACCGAGGCCGACTCACCGGCGCCCATCGGGGGCTGGTCCTGGCGCGGCATCATCAGTACGTCGATCTGCGGCACTTCCGGGAAGGTCAGGATCGGATAACCGCCCCACTCCTTGCTCGCCACGGTCGACTCTTCAAAGGTCACGCGTTCCTTGAGCACACGGCTGGTGGACTGGATCACATTGCCGTGGATCTGATGCTGCACCCCTGCGGGGTTGATCATCATCCCCGAGTCATGCCCGATCACCACGCGCGTCACCGAGACATCGCCGGTCTGCTTGTCGATGGCCACGTCCGCGACCCACGCCGCCCACGCCGCGCCGAAGCCGGGAAACTTGCTGTGGATGTAGCGCGCGTAGGCAAAGCCCCGACCACGCAGCAGGTGGTCCTCATTCGCGGTTTGCATCGGCGCGGTACGCGGTGCCCAGTTGGCGCGTTCGGCGGTGGATTTCACCAGGTCGATGGCGCGCTCGTCCTTCAGGTAACGCAGGCGGTACTCCACCGGGTCGACCCCGGCGGCAAACGCCAGTTCGTCGATATAGGATTCATGGGCGAAGGTGTTGGGCAACGCCGACACACCGCGCATCCACGAGGCGCGAACGATCGGCGCCATGTCGTTGATGGTGACGCGCATGTTCGCGATGTCGTAGGGCGGGATCGAGGTGCGGTCGCCCATCTCGAACATCGCCGCCACCGGCTCGACCCGGCCGGTCAACAGCAGCGCCAGGGTGGGCGCGCCGTTGGACGGGTAGCTGGTTTCAAAGTCATAGGCGGCGATGCTGCCGTCGGCGTTCAGGCCGCCGTCGACATCCATCAATTGCGCGGTGCCCTTGGGCTCCCACAGGTGCTCCTGTTCGCGGGTCAGTTGCACCCGCACCGGCTTGCCCACCGCACGCGACAGCAGCAAGGCGTCGGCGCATACATCATCGGCGCAGTTGCGGCCGTAGCAGCCGGCGGCCTCCATGCGAATCACGTCGATGGACGCTTCCGGGCATTCCAGCAACCAGGCCAGGTCGGCCCGCAGCAGGTGCGGGTTCTGGCTGCCCGACCAGATGCGGCTGCCACCGGGCTGATAATCCGCCACGCCACAGGACGGGCCGATGGAGCCGTGCATCTGGTATGGCCACAGGTAGGTGCGCGGCATGCGCTGGCTGGCGGCGGCCAGGGCTGCGTCGACGTTGCCCTGGTCGAGCACGGTGCGGCGTACCCGCGGGTTGTCGCGGATTGCCTGCTCCACATCGCTCATGTCCGGCAGTGGGTGGTTCCAGGGTTTCCAGTGCACCTGCAGTTCCTGGGCGGCCTTGATTGCCTGCTCTTCGCGCAAGGCCACCACGCCGACAAAATCACGGATCACCACCACCGCAACAATGCCCGGGATATGGGCGATGGAAGACTCGTCGACCTTCAGCAGGCTGTTGCCGACAAAGTCACCGCAATCCAGGCCCGCATACGGTGGGCGGATCACCCGACCGTGGAGCATGTCCGGCACGCGCATGTCGTGCACGTACGTCAGTTCGCCGGTGGCCTTGCCCGGGATATCCACCCGGGCTGCGCCCTTGCCCACCAGGCGGTAATCAGCGGTGGCCTTGAGCGGTGCATCGCCGCTGATGCGCAGTTGGTCATGCTCGCCCGTCACCAGTTCGCCATAAGTGATGGTGCGCCCGTCTTCGCCGCGGATAACGCCTGCGTCGACCTTGAGACTTTGAGCATTTACGGACCAGCGTTGCGCCGCCCGCGCCAGCAGGAAACGCCGGGCTTCGGCGGCGGCATTGCGCAGCGGAATCGCGGAGATCTGCAAGGTTGCGCTGGCAATGGTCGCGCCCTGGTTCGGCGCACGCTCGGTGTCGCCCAGCACCATGCGCACCTGGTCCATGGTCAGGTCCAGTTCTTCAGCGACGATCTGCGCCAGGGAGGTGCGAATGCCGGTGCCCAGGTCCACATGCCCGTTGAAGGCGTACACCAGCCCGTCATCGTTCACTGCGATAAACAGCCCCAGTTCCTTGGGCTTGACCGTCGGTGTGCCGCCTTTGGCCACCGGCCCCGAAGGTGGCAGCACATCGTCGACGATCAGCAGGACGCCGGCCTTGGCCAGCCATTGGTCGCGGGAAGGGATTGCGTCAGTCATGGTCATCGATCCACGTTCAAGGCGTTTGGCGGGCGGCACGCAGCACCGCGCGGAGGATTTCGATATGGGTGCCACAGCGGCAGAGGTTGCCAGACAGTTCGCTGCGCACCTCGGCTTCGCTGGGGTTGGGATTGCGGTCGAGCAAGGCCTTGGCGGTCATGATCATGCCGTTGAGGCAGTAGCCGCACTGGGCGGCCTGTTCATCGATGAAGGCCTGCTGCACCGGGTGCGGGGTCTGGCGGGTGCCGAGGCCTTCGAGGGTGACGATGTTGCGGCCCACGGCACCCGACAGGGGGAAGACGCAGGAGCGTGCAGCCACGCCGTCGATGATCACCGTGCAGGCGCCGCACTCCCCCAGGCCGCAGCCGTATTTGGGGCCGTTGAGTTGCAGGTCATTGCGCAGAATCAACAACAGCGGGGTGTCGGCCATTGCGCTGACTTCGCTGGTGTGGCCGTTGACCTCAAGCGTTACCGTGATGTTCTGGCTGGTCATTCGCTTCGCCCGTTGGATTTGGTGAAGTGTCCACTACATCAAACAGTCAAAAAAAAGCGTCGCGTACCTGGGGTCTCGCGACACACTTGACGGGTGAAGTGGTTACTACATCAACGTAGAGCAAAAACGGTGCCAGAAGATGGATGAATAGCTGTGGCGAGGGAGCTTGCTCCCGCTGGGTTGCGAAGCGACCTCAAAAGATGGGCCTGCTGCGCAGTCCAGCGGGAGCAAGCTTCCTCACCACAGGGGATTGGGGTCAGGCCTGGGGGTCTTCGATCATTTTGCGTAGCAGGAAGAGTACGGCGACGCGTTCGGCGGGGTTGAGGTTGCTCAGGGTCAGTTCGGTGATGGTGGCGGCGCAGGGCACGGTTTGCTGCACCAGGGCGGCGCCGGAGTCGGATAGGTTGACCACGACTTTGCGTTTGTCCTGCGGGTCGGGTTCGAGGGTGATCAGTTCGCGGGCCTTGAGGCGTTCGACGATGCCACGGATGGTCGCCTGGTCGACGGCGGTGGCCTTGACCAGTTCGGTGAGCGAACTTGCACCGTGATCGCGCAGGGCGCACAGAGTGACGAACTGCACGGCGGTGAGCTGGGAGTCGCCGACGTTCTGCTGGAAGATTGCCAGGTGTCGCTGGTAGGCCTTGCGCAGCAGGTGGCCGACTTGTTCGGAGAAAACGTAGGAATCAGGCACGGCGGGCTCGGGAAGGCGGTGGTCGATGGGGTGGCATGATGGCGGGGTTGTGGAAATGACTCAAGGATCTCATTGCCGGAACGCGGTTGAAATGTGGGAGCGGGCTTGCTCGCGAATGCGGTGTGTCAGGTGGCGCATGTGTGACTGACGTACCGCATTCGCGAGCAAGCCCGCTCCCACATTGGATTTTTAGTGGGCCAGGGAGGCTTGAGGGGCTACAACGTCGCCGGCGATGACTACGGCCTCATCATCGAGGTAGACGTCGCAATTGCGCAGCGGGATGTCCATGTGGCACGGGGTCTTGCGGGTGCCGCCGACTTCGGTGTTGGGGCCGGTGGAGAACAGGAAGTTGCCGTAGAACGCGCGGGCGTCCATGCACATGCCGTCGTTCTTGTCGTGCAGGCCCATGGCCGTCCATTGCGCCCGTGGCTGCAGGCCCCAGCCGATGTGGGAGATGCCATATACCTCGGGGTCGTCGAAGTATTTCATGTAGTCGCGCAGGTATTCGGCCTCGAAACCACCGTGGATTCTGGTGATGAAGCCCTTCTCGATCTCCAGGGTGATTTTCTCCCGGGTGTAGGTCTTGAACGGCAGCAGGATGTCGCCGATATCCAGCACCAGCACGCCCTCTGCAGTTTCCTCATTGGGCCAGGAGAACAGGAAGCCGCTCGGCCAGTGGTCCCAGCGTCCCGGTTCGTCGGCAAAGCCGTATTCGGTGACGGACGGGTATTGCCCCAGCGCCGCCCGGAAATCACTGCCGGCGCGGGATTTGACGTGGATCGAGCGGGCTTTTTTCAGCAGTTCTTCAGCGGCCAGCACGCGCACTTTGTCCTCTTCGGTCGGCAGCATGCGCGCCAGCACTTCCGGGGGTTCAACCGCCAGCAGGATGCGCGTGCCGGTCTTGAGGATCTGTTCCTGCTCCGGCGAGTGCAACAGCATCATGGTGTCGACGATCAGGTCTGCCGCTTCCAGCGCCCGCTGCGCCGCGATATTGCCGGTCAGGGCAGTGTCGCCACAGTAGGCGGTCATGTCATTGCCCATCGCCCGGGGATGGTTGAACGACGGCAACTCCACCGCATACACCTTGGCCCCCAGGCGCTGCGCAGCGTCCATCGCGGCGCGCACGGTGCGCGGGTCGGAGTAATGGCTCTTGAGCACGGCGACGCTCTGGGTCGGGTCGACCTTCGAGAGCTTCAACACGTGCTCAAACATCTGGGTCAGTTCGCAATCACTTACCGGCATTTCCTGTCTCCTCAGCTGCTGCACCAAGATCTTGCAGGGCGCTTCACTCTAGTGCGTTTTTATAGCGTATACACCAATTAATCACGATAAGAACTGATTTCATCATGGACTGCAAGCACCACGCCAAAACGTTACGAATCCACACAAACCCAGTGATATAGGGAGATAACCGGTTACAGGGGATCGATATGGCCAAAAAAACAATTTTTCAGGCGTGGGCTTTTCATTTGAAAAAATGAGCGTATACACTTTAAAAACCTTGCGGACAGACGCCGCCGGCCATTATTCGAAAAAGAGGACCACGCCCCATGGGAAGCACACAAAAAATCGCAATCGTCGGCGCCGGCCTTGGCGGTGCCGCCGCTGCCACCCTGCTGCAACAGGCAGGGTTCGACGTGGACATCTACGAGCAGGCGCCGGAGTTTTCCCGCCTGGGTGCCGGGATCCACATGGGCCCCAACATCATGAAAATCTTCCGCCGCATGGGCATCGAAAAACAGCTGGACCTGATGGGGTCGCACCCCGAGCACTGGTTCAGCCGCGATGGTGAAACCGGCGACTACCTGTCACGCATTCCCCTGACTGGCTACGGCGCGTCCTACATCACCGTGCATCGCGGCGATCTGCACGCGCTGCAGATGTCCACCCTCAAGCCCGGCACCCTGCACTTCAACAAGCGCCTGGAAACCCTTGAAGAAACCGATACCCAGGTGCGCCTGACTTTCGCCGACGGCGAGGTAACCTACGCCGACATCGTGATCGGTGCCGACGGCATCAACTCGCGCATTCGTGAAGAGCTGCTGGGTGCCGAAAAACCGTTGTACAGCGGCTGGGTCGCGCACCGTGCGCTGATCCGTGGCGACCAGTTGGCCAAGTACGACCTGAAGTTCGAAGACTGCATCAAGTGGTGGACCGAGGACCGGCACATGATGGTCTACTACACCACCGGCAAGCGCGACGAGTACTACTACGTCACCGGCGTGCCGCACCCGGAATGGGACTTCCAGGGCGCCTTCGTCGACAGCAGCCGGGAGGAGATGTTCGACGCCTTCAAGGGCTACCACCCGACCGTCCAGGCCCTGATCGAATCCACCGAAAGCGTGACCAAATGGCCGTTGCGCAACCGCAACCCGCTGCCGTTGTGGAGCCGTGGTCGCCTGGTATTGCTGGGCGATGCCTGCCACCCGATGAAACCCCATATGGCTCAGGGCGCCGGCATGGCCATCGAAGACGCCGCGATGCTGACGCGCTGCCTGCAGGAAACAGGGATCGGCGACTACCGCACCGCGTTCGAGCTGTATGAAGCCAACCGCAAGGAACGCGCGTCCCGGGTGCAGGCCGTGTCCAACGCCAACACCTGGCTGCGCACCCAGGAAGATCCGGACTGGGTCTACGGCTATGACCTCTACGCCCAGCAACTGAAATCGGGGGTGGCGGCGTGAGCAGCTTTCTCTATGGCGGCAACGTCCAGGCCAATGGTATCCGCCAGCATTACCTGCGTTACGGCGGCAAGGGCCCGGCACTGATCCTGATTCCCGGTATCACCAGCCCGGCGATTACCTGGGGTTTTGTCGCCGAACGCCTGGGTTTGCACTTCGACACCTACGTGCTGGACGTGCGCGGTCGCGGCCTGTCGTCCACCGGACCGGAGCTGGACTACAGCGCCGACACCTGCGCCGATGACATTGGCGCGCTTGCCGACGCCCTGAAGCTCGACAGCTATCACCTGGTCGGCCATTCCATGGGCGCGCGGTTTGCCGTACGCAGTGCGGTGCGCCATCCACAAGGTGTCAACCGCGTGGTGTTGATCGACCCGCCGATGTCCGGCCCGGGTCGCCGCGAATACCCAAGCAAACTGCCGTGGTACGTCGATTCGATTCGTCAATCCCAGGTCGGCATGGATGCGGAGGCGATGCGCGCCTTCTGCGCCACCTGGACCGAGGAACAACTGCAACTGCGCGCCGAATGGCTGCACACCTGCTACGAGCCGGCGATCGTGCGTGCGTTCAATGACTTCCATACCGTCGACTTTCATCAGGACCTGCCCCACCTGGAGGCTCCTGCCCTGCTGATTGTTGCCGGACGCGGCGGTGTAATTCAGGCCGAAGATGTCGCGGAAGTCCGACAGTTACAGCCGACCCTACAGGTCGCCCATGTGCCAAATGCAGGACACATGATCCCCTGGGACGACCTTGAAGGCTTTTTCGCTGCCTTCGGCGAGTTCCTCGGCCAGCCCCTGATTGCATAACGGAGACCATCATGCTCAAGCCTTATCGCATCGGCCAGATTGTGCCGAGCTCCAACACCACCATGGAAACCGAGATCCCGGCGATGCTTAACGCGCGCCAGGCGATCCGCCCGGAACGTTTCACCTTTCACTCCAGCCGCATGCGCATGAAGCAAGTGCGCAAGGAAGAACTGGCGGCCATGGACGGTGAGTCCGACCGTTGTGCCATCGAGCTGTCCGATGCCAAGGTCGACGTACTGGGCTACGCCTGCCTGGTAGCGATCATGGCCATGGGGCTGGGTTACCACCGCAAGTCCGAGCAACGCCTGCGCAAGGCCACCGCCGACAACGACGCCAACGCCCCGGTGATCACCAGCGCCGGCGCCCTGATCGAAGGCTTGAAAGTCATGGGCGCCAAACGCATCGCCATTGTTGCGCCGTACATGAAACCGCTGACCGAACTGGTGGTGAACTACATCCGCGAAGAAGGCTTTGAAGTGGTGGACTGGCGCGCCCTGGAAATCCCCGACAACCTTGCAGTGGCCCGCCACGACCCGGCCAACCTGCCGGCGATTGTTGCCGGGATGAACCTGGAAGGTGTCGACGTAATCGTGCTGTCGGCCTGCGTACAAATGCAGTCCCTGCCCGTGGTCGCGAAGGTCGAAGCCCAGACCGGCCTGCCGGTACTCACCGCCGCCATCGCCACCACCTACGCCATGCTCAAGGCCCTGGACCTGGAACCCATCGTCCCCGGCGCCGGCGCCCTCCTGTCGGGAGCCTACTAAAAACGCTTTTGTGGCGAGGGAGCTTGCTCCCGCTGGGGTGCGAAGCGCCCCCAAAAAAACAGGCCTGCTACGCAGCCCAACGGGAGCAAGCTCCCTCGCCACAAGGTTATGTGCACTGTCCATTACCGAGGACTGAAAGATGAGCGAACAATCCGCCGACGCCAACTACCAGGGCGTCTGGGGTAACCGAATCGGCTTCGGCAAAAAATCCGCCCTGCTGATGATCGACTTCATGCAAGGCTATACCACCGAAGGCGCGCCACTGTTTGCCCCCGAAGTGCGCATCGCCGTGGCCGAAAGCGTCGAGCTGCTGGCCTGCGCCAGGCGTCACGGAATCAGCGTGGTGCACACCAATATCCGCTACCATCCGGGCCATTTCGCCGACGGCGGTATCTGGGTAAAAAAGGCCCCGGTGATGAAAGACATGGTCGAGGGCAACCCCCTCGCCGCCTTCTGCACCGAAGTGCTGCCCCTGGCCAATGAAGTAGTCATCACCAAACAATACGCCAGCGCGTTTTTCGGCAGCAGCCTGGCCCCGATGCTGCACGCCCAGGGCATCGACACCGTGGTGCTCGCCGGCTGTTCCACCAGCGGCTGCATCCGGGCCACCGCAGTGGATGCGGTGCAACACGGGTTTCGTACCATCGTCGTGCGCGAATGCGTCGGCGACCGCCACCCGGCGCCCCATGAAGCCAACTTGTTTGATATCGACAGCAAGTACGGCGACGTGGTGAGCAAGCAGGAGGCGATGAGCAAGTTCAAGGAGCAATAACGCGTCAACAGGAACCACGACAAAGAGCGTGGTCCGGAAAAAACTGAGCGCCCACGCTGGAATGCAGTCGAATGTGGGAGCAAGCCCGCTCCCACACTTGATCACCTCCAACAGGGCACCTCAGTCTTCTGTCACTGCCTTTGGAAGTCGCTTTCACAGCACTCCGAAGTGCTGAAAAAGCGGCCGTATAAAAACCATAAGTCACCGCCAGGAGACACCCCAATGCCCATTGCGAATGCAGCGCCCGCGACTACGGTCGCCGATCCGGTCCACACGCTCTACCACAAGATCACCTGGAAGCTGATTCCGTTCCTGTGTTTCTGCTACCTCGCGGCCTACCTGGACCGCATCAATATCGGCTTCGCCAAACTGCAGATGCTCGACCAGCTGCACTTCAGCGAAACCGCGTTCGGCCTCGGTGCCGGGCTGTTTTTTGTCGGCTATATCATCTTCGAAGTCCCCAGCAACCTGATCCTGGAAAAGGTCGGGGCGAAGATCTGGATCGCCCGCATCATGATCACCTGGGGCCTGCTTTCGGCCTGCACCATGCTGGTCACCTCCACCACCCAGTTCTACATCCTGCGGTTCCTGCTGGGTGCGGCCGAAGCCGGGTTTCTGCCGGGCGTGCTGTATTACCTGACCACCTGGTTTCCCACCCATCGCCGGGGGCGGATCATCGCCCTGTTCATGATAGGCCTGCCGCTGTCCAGCGTGATCGGCGGCCCGTTGTCCGGCTGGATCATGGGCCACTTCGACAACATGGCCGGCCTGCGCGGCTGGCAGTGGCTGTTCCTGATCGAAGCGGTGCCCAGCGTGCTGCTCGGTGTGTGGACCTTCTGGGCGCTGCCCAATACCTATCAGCAAGCCAAGTGGCTGTCGCCGGAAGAAAAAACCCTGCTGGAAAGCGAACTGCGCAAGGACGACGCCGACGGTGCCGCCAGCAAACACAGCTTCCGCGACGGCTTCTTCAACCTCAAGGTGTGGATGCTCGGCGGTATCGACTTCTCGATCCTGCTCAGTGCCTATGCCATGGGGTTCTGGATGCCCACATTCATCCGCAACGCCGGGATTACCGACACTTTCCACATCGGCATCCTCACGGCCCTGCCCAGCGTGGCGGCCCTCTTGGGCATGCTGCTGATCGGCGCCAGCTCCGACAAACACCGCGAACGCCGCTGGCACATCATCGTGCCGTTCTTCATCGGCGCGGCGGCGATGGCTACCAGCACGTTCTTCACCCATAACGTGGTCGCCACCGTGGCGCTGTTTGCGATTGCCTCGGCGGCGATCATCGGTGCGGTGCCGGTGTTTTTCAGCCTGCCGGCGACCTTCCTGAAAGGCACCGCAGCGGCCACCGGCTTTGCCCTGGCCTGCTCGCTGGCGAACATCGCAGGCCTGGTGAGCAACTCGTTGATGGGCGTGGCGATTGACGTCACCGGCAGCAGCGCAGGGGCCTTGTGGTTTTTTGCCGGCTGCCTGATTCTCAGCAGCTTCCTGGTGATCGCCTTGCCGGCGAAGCTGGTAAACCGCTAACAACAACAATTTTTCGGGTGAGTCTCCATGCAAGGTTTCATCAAGCGCTGTGCCCTGCTTGTCGCCGTGGGCCTGTGTGCCGGTACGGCGCAGGCCGCAGAAAAGGTCATCTTCGACACCGACTTCAACGTGCTCAACGATGACGGCCAGGCCTTTATCATGCTCGCCCAGCTGCACGGGCAAAAACGCATCGACCTGCTGGGCATGACTCTGGTCAGCGGCAACGCCTGGGTCGACCAGGAACAGGTCGACGCCCTCAAGGCGGTGGAACGCATGGGTGTGGAGAAGGAAGTCGGCGTGTATTCCGGCGCCGCCTACCCGCTGCTGCATGACTACGCCACCTATGAGGCGGAAAAAGCCCTGTTCGGTTCCGGCTGGCCGGGTGCGTTCAAGAACCCGCGGCCAACCAGTGCCTCACAACTGGTCGCGCCACCGGACGGCCTGGCGACCCACACCAGGCTGCGCAAGGAAACCGCCGCCCAGTTCATCGTCGACAGCGTACGGGCCAACCCCCACGAGGTAACGATCCTGGCGGTCGGCCCGCTGACCAACATTGCCCTGGCGATTCGCTCGGCCCCGGACATCGTGCCGCTGATCAAGCGCATCGTGTACATGGGCGGCGCGCTGGAGATTCCGGGTAACACCACGCCGGCGGCGGAGTTCAACTGGTGGTTCGACCCGGAGGCGGCGAAGATCGTGTTGCGCTCGCCCATCGAACACGTGATTTTTCCCAACGATGTCTGTGAGAAAGTCACCTTCGACAAGTCGGTGTATGAGCGGGTGATCGCACACAAAGGCCCGATTGCCGACCTGTACAAGCACGAGTTCGGGCCACTGTTCGCCAAGGACCCGGCTTACCACAGCTTCACCTGGGACAGCCTGCCGGCACTGTTTCTCGTGAATCCCGGGATCGTCACCGAATCCCGCGAGCTGTGGGTGGACGTGGATGCCACCTTCGGCGCCGACTATGGCCGGGCACTGGGCTACAAGAAAGGCGCGCCGGTCGGCACGCAAAAGGCCAAGGTGGTCTTCGCGGTGGACCAGAAGCAGTTCTGGGACGGTTATGTAGGGTTGGTGACGCTGCCGACGCCGGTCAACATCTTCCGCTGAGTGCGCCGGAACTTGAAGGGCTGTGGTTTAATTGCGCGCCTTTGCCCAGCCCTTCAAGGAATCCGTTGTCGATGAATCAGCCCGCCACCAAAGTCCTGGTCATTGGCTACGTCTGGCCAGAGCCTCGCTCCTCGGCGGCCAGCGGGCACATGATGCAGATTCTGGAGAGTTTCCTGGCCCAAGGCTGGGACATCACCTTCAGCAGCCCGGCGGTCACCGGCGAACACAAGGCCGACCTGCCCGCCCTGGGCATTCGCGAATGCGCGATCGAGTTGAATAACAGCAGTTTCGACGCGTTTATCCAGCAATTGGCTCCGGATATCGTGCTGTTCGACCGTTTCATGATGGAAGAACAGTTCGGCTGGCGCGTGGAAAAATCCTGCCCGAATGCTCTTCGGGTGCTGGAAGCATCCGACCTGCAAAGCCTGCGGGACGCCCGCCACCAGCGCCTCAAGGATTTCCTGAAGGCGCACCCCGAAGCTGATGACTTCGACGCGCTGTTCAGCCGGGACCTGGCCGCCGAATTCGATGACATGGCCGACACCGACCTGGCCAAGCGCGAGATCGCCGCGATCTACCGCTGCGACATCAGCCTGATGATCTCCGACGTGGAAATCCAGTTGCTGACCGAACACTTCAAGGTGCCCGCTGCCCTGCTCCACTGGTGCCCGCTGATGCTGGCGCCGCCCACCGAAGCCTTTGCCCCCTTTGAGGACCGTGCCCACTTCCTGAGCATCGGCAATTTCCGCCATGCGCCGAACTGGGATGCGGTGTTGTGGATGAAGAACAGTGTGTGGCCCCTGATCCGCCAGCAACTGCCCGGCGCTCAACTCCACGTGTACGGCGCCTATACGCCACCCAAGGCCACCGCGCTGCACAACCCGGCCCAGGGCTTCCACGTGATGAATTGGGCCGAGGATGCATTGCAGGTCATGAGCGCTGCGCGTATCTGCCTGGCGCCACTGCGCTTTGGTGCCGGGATCAAGGGCAAGCTGGCCGACGCGATGCTCTGCGGCACACCCAGCGTTACCACACCGATTGGCGCCGAAGCCATGGGCGAACCGTGGCCCGGCGTGGTCGAACACAGCGCCAGTGCACTGGCTGCTGCGGCGGTTGCGTTGTATCAAGACCAGCCACGCTGGACCCAGGCCCAGGAAGATGGCCGGCAGTTACTGGCCCGCCGTTACGCCCACGACCTCCACGGCCCGGCCCTGGTGGAGCGCCTGGAGCAGTGCCGCCGCCAGTTGGCCGAGCACCGTCGGAACAATTTCACCGGCAGCATGCTGCGCCACCACCTGCACAAAAGTACCCAGTACATGGCGCAGTGGATCGAGGCGAAAAACCGTACGCTGTAGACACAGACGCTGGCGAGGTGGCGCGCAAGGGGGCATTATCCTTTTCGCAACCACAATAAAGCGACTGCAGCATGACCCGAGCAGCGAGAATCACCGATCCTTCCTACGAGCTGATGGACGATCACAACGGTCTGTCCATCATCTATCGCCAACACGGCTTCCCGTGCCCGTTGGTGCGCTGGCATTTCCACAAGGAATACGAGCTGCACCTGATCGTTGCCAGCTCCGGCAAGGTGTTTATCGGCGACTACATCGGCAACTTCTACCCGGAAAGCCTGTTCCTCACCGGCCCCAACCTGCCCCACAACTGGATCAGCCAGGTGGCTGAGGACGAAGTGGTGCCCAAGCGCGACATGCTGGTGAACTTCACCGACGAGCTGTTCGACGGCGGCAGTCATGTCTTTGCCGAGCTCAAGACCCTGGCGCCACTGCTGGAACGGGCGCAATACGGCATCGAATTTCGCTGCAAGAAAACCATCGCCCAGGCCATGACCCTGATGCAGCGCATCGAGGATGCCCAGGGCATGGCGCGCCTGGGCCACTTCTTCATCCTGATGGAAGTGCTGAGTGCCTGCGAGGACTACCAACTGCTCTCCGGCGTGACCACGCCGCAATTGGCGGACGAACACAGCATCGACCGCACCAACCGCGCGGTGGACTACATTTTTGCCCACTACGCGCGGGAGCTGTCCCTGGAAGAGGTGGCCGAATACCTCGGCATGAAACCCACCTATTTCTCCCGCGTGTTCAAACAAGCCACCGGCCGCACCTTCATCGAATTCGTCAACCGCCTGCGTATCAGCAAGTCCTGCGAGCTGCTGGCCGATGGTGACAAAGCCGTGACCGATGTGTGCTTCGAGTCAGGCTTCAACAACATCTCCAATTTCAACCGCCGCTTCCAGCAGCTCAAGGGCATGACCCCCTCGCACTACCGGCGCCTGGCGGTGCAGCGGTTAACCGAGCAGAACCTCGCCTGAAAACGCGCGTTCCTGTGGGAACCCGCTTGTGTGGGAGCGGGCTTGCTCGCGAATGCAGTGTGTCAGGCAGCGCAAATGTCGGCTGATTCACCGCCTTCGCGAGCAAGCCCGCTCCCACATTTGCATCGCGCTCACGCAGGAAGCCGATCGCTCCCAGCGAATCGTTTCAGCAATTTTCCGCCTCAGTGCAAAAAAGTATCAGTAAAAGTGCTCCCAAGGATTTGTCAGCACGTCAATTGAAGGCTGTAATCAACGCACACTCTTCCAGCTGTCGTGGAAGACACAACAACAATAACTGTCCTTCTGCAGCCCCTGGGCGCAGAAATGGAGTGCGCGATGAAGTTCACAGCCAAAGCTCTGCTTGCCTGCACCTGCATGACCCTCAGCGCCGTCAGTCTTGGCGCGCAAACCCTGACCATTGCCACCGTCAACAACAGCGACATGATCCGCATGCAAAAGCTCTCGAAAACCTTCGAGACCGAGCATCCGGAGATCAAGCTGAACTGGGTGGTACTCGAAGAAAACGTCCTGCGCCAACGCCTCACCACCGACATCGCCACCCAGGGCGGACAGTTCGACGTGTTGACCATCGGCATGTACGAAGCTGCACTCTGGGGCGCCAAAGGCTGGCTGGAACCGATGAAGGACCTGCCTGCTTCCTACGACCTGGACGACGTTTTCCCGTCCGTGCGTGACGGTCTTTCCGTCAAGGGCTCGCTGTATGCCCTGCCGTTCTACGCCGAAAGCTCCATCACCTACTATCGCACCGACCTGTTCAAGGACGCCGGGCTGACCATGCCCGAGCATCCGACCTGGACCCAGATCGGCGAATTCGCCGCCAAACTCACCAACAAGGACAAGGAACAGTACGGCCTGTGCCTGCGCGGCAAAGCCGGTTGGGGCGAGAACATGGCGCTGATCACCACCCTGGCCAACGGCTACGGTGCACGCTGGTTCGATGAGAAGTGGCAGCCGGAATTCAACGGGCCTGAGTGGAAAGACGCGCTGAACTTCTACGTCGACAACATGAAGAAATCCGGCCCGCCGGGGGCTTCCAGCAACGGTTTCAACGAAAACCTGGCGCTGTTCAACAGCGGCAAGTGTGCGATCTGGGTCGACGCCAGCGTCGCCGGCTCGTTCGTCACCGACAAGACCCAAAGCAAGGTGGCTGACCACGTCGGCTTTACCTTTGCCCCGCACGAGAAGACCGACAAAGGTACTTCGTGGCTGTACTCCTGGTCCCTGGGGATTCCAACCAGTTCCAAAGCCAAGGACGCTGCCAAGGTGTTCACCACCTGGGCCACTTCCAAGGAATACAGCCAGTTGGTCGCCAAGACCGACGGGATTGCCAACGTACCGCCAGGTACCCGCAAATCGACCTACAGCGACGAATACATGAAGGCCGCGCCGTTTGCCAAGGTGACGCTGGAATCGCTGAAAGTCGCCGACCCGAAAGACCCGTCGGCCAAGCCGGTGCCGTATGTGGGCATCCAGCTGGTGACCATTCCTGAATTCCAGGCGATTGGTACCCAGGTCGGCAAGTTCTTCTCCAGCGCACTGACTGGTGGCTCCACTGCCGAAAAAGCCCTGGCGGATGCACAGACCTTCACCGAACGCGAAATGAAGCGGGCCGGTTATCCCAAGTAAAGCGGTCTCACCACACTGAATGTGGGAACCCGCTTTATGTAGGAGCCGGGCTTGCCCGCGATGCAGACAACTCGGTCTGTCAGTTTCACCGAGGCGCTCTCATCGCAGGCAAGCCAGCTCCCACATTTGACCGCACTCCGACCCGCATTCCGCATGTACCTGACTGGTCCTGATCACCATGAATACCACCACTGCCCAAGTGCAAACCGCTACGCCGGACAAGCCGCGTAAAAGCCGCCTGATCAACCCCGGCTGGTTCCTCGTCAGCCCCTCGGTGGCCTTGTTGCTGCTGTGGATGATCGTGCCGCTGGGCATGACCCTGTACTTCTCGCTGATTCGCTACAACCTGCTCTACCCCGGCGAAAACCAATTCGTGGGCCTGGAGAACTTCACCTACTTCATCACCGACTCGGGCTTCCTGCCCGGCGCCACCAACACCCTGTTGCTGGTGGGCAGCGTATTGCTGATCAGCGTGGTGTTTGGCGTATTGATCAGCGCCCTGCTGGAAGCCAGCGAGTTCTTCGGTCGCGGCCTGGTGCGGGTGTTGCTGATTTCACCGTTCTTCATCATGCCCACCGTCGGTGCGCTGATCTGGAAGAACCTGATTTTCCATCCGGTTTCGGGGATCCTCGCCTACGTGTGGAAGCTGTTCGGCGCCCAGCCGGTGGACTGGCTGGCCCATTACCCGTTGCTGTCGATCATTATCATCGTGTCCTGGCAGTGGCTGCCCTTCGCGATCCTGCTGCTGATGACCGCCATGCAGTCCCTCGACCAGGAACAGAAGGAAGCCGCCCGCCTCGACGGTGCCGGCGCCATCGCGATCTTCTGGCACCTGACCCTGCCGCACCTGGCACGTCCGATTGCCGTGGTGGTGATGATCGAAACGATCTTCCTGCTCTCGGTGTTCGCCGAAATCTTCACCACCACCAACGGTGGCCCCGGCTACGCCTCGACCAACCTCGCCTACCTGATCTACAACCAGGCGCTGGTGCAGTTCGACGTGGGCATGGCCTCGGCCGGCGGCTTGATTGCCGTGGTCATCGCCAATATCGCGGCGATCATCCTGGTGCGGATGATCGGCAAAAACCTGACTGACAAGCCTTGAGGGCCGCGCCATGACGCTTCAACAATCCCGCCGCCTGCAAAGCGTGCTGCTCGGCACCCTGGCCTGGGCCATCGCGATCCTGATTTTCTTCCCGATCTTCTGGATGGTGCTGACCAGCTTCAAGACCGAAATCGACGCGTTCGCCACGCCGCCGCAGTTCATCTTCACGCCGACGCTGGAGAACTACCTGCACATCAACGAGCGCAGCAACTACTTCAGCTACGCCTGGAACTCGGTGCTGATTTCCTTCAGCGCCACCGCCCTGTGCCTGCTGATCTCGGTACCGGCCGCCTACTCCATGGCCTTCTACGAGACCAAGCGCACCAAGGGCACGCTGCTGTGGATGCTCTCCACCAAGATGCTGCCGCCGGTGGGCGTGCTGATGCCGATCTACCTGCTGGCCAAGAGCTTCGGCCTGCTGGACACGCGCATTGCGCTGATCATCATCTACACCCTGATCAACCTGCCGATCGTGGTCTGGATGGTTTACACCTACTTCAAAGACATCCCCAAGGACATCCTCGAAGCCGCCCGCCTGGACGGCGCCACCCTGTGGCAGGAAATGGTCCGGGTGCTGCTGCCGATCGCCAAGGGCGGCCTGGCTTCCACGGTGTTGCTGTCGCTGATCCTGTGCTGGAACGAGGCGTTCTGGTCGCTGAACCTGACCTCGTCCAACGCCGCGCCGCTCACTGCATTGATCGCCTCCTACTCCAGCCCCGAAGGCTTGTTCTGGGCCAAATTGTCTGCCGTGTCGACCCTGGCCTGTGCGCCGATCCTGATCTTTGGCTGGATCAGCCAGAAACAGCTGGTCCGCGGTTTGTCCTTCGGCGCCGTGAAGTAACGGCTCCTTCAAAAATATTTAGAAGCGGAGGCCCATCATGGCCAACCTGAAAATCAAGAATCTGCAAAAAGGCTTCGAAGGCTTCTCCATCATCAAGGGCATCGACCTTGAGGTGAACGACAAGGAATTCGTGGTGTTCGTCGGCCCGTCGGGCTGCGGCAAATCCACCCTGCTGCGCCTGATTGCGGGCCTGGAAGAAGTCACCGAAGGCACCATCGAGCTGGATGGCCGCGACATCACCGAGGTCACCCCGGCCAAGCGCGACCTGGCAATGGTGTTCCAGACCTACGCCCTGTACCCGCACATGAGCGTGCGCAAGAACATGTCGTTTGCCCTGGACCTGGCCGGCGTCGACAAGAAGATTGTCGAGAGCAAGGTCAACGAAGCAGCACGTATCCTGGAGCTGGGCCCTTTGCTTGAGCGCAAGCCAAAGCAGTTGTCCGGCGGCCAGCGCCAGCGTGTCGCCATTGGCCGTGCGATTGTGCGTAACCCGAAGATCTTCCTGTTCGACGAACCCCTGTCCAACCTCGATGCCGCCCTGCGGGTGCAGATGCGCCTGGAGCTGTCGCGCCTGCATAAAGAGCTGCAAGCCACGATGATCTACGTGACCCACGACCAGGTCGAAGCCATGACCCTGGCCGACAAGGTTGTCGTACTCAACAGCGGCCGCGTGGAACAGGTGGGCTCGCCGCTGGAGCTGTATCACCAGCCGGCCAACCTGTTTGTCGCAGGCTTTTTGGGCACGCCGAAAATGGGTTTCCTCAAGGGCAAGGTCACTCGCGTTGACCCACAGAGCTGCGAAGTCGAACTGGACGCCGGCGGCCGCATCAGCCTGCCCCTGAGCAGCGCGAGCTTGAGCGTCGGCAGCGCCGTGACCCTGGGCATTCGCCCGGAGCACCTGGAAATCGCCGCGCCGGGGCAAGCCACCCTGACCGTCACCGCCGACGTCGGCGAGCGCCTCGGCAGCGACACCTTCTGCCATGTGATTACCGCCAGCAAGGAGCCGTTGACCCTGCGGATCCGTGGCGACATGGCCAGCCAGTATGGCGAGACCCTGCAGCTGTACCTGGACCCGACCCAATGCCATCTGTTCGACGCTGAGGGTGTTGCCGTGGCCCGCCCACTGCGCGCCGCCGCCTGATTTCGCGAGAATTTCCCGATGAAACTGAACAAGCAAAACCTCACGCAACTGGCGCCCGAAGTGCAACTGCCGGCCTATGCGATTGCCAATACCAGCCAGGGCATCGCGCACATCGGCGTTGGCGGGTTCCACCGCGCCCACCAGGCGTATTACACCGATGCCTTGATGAATACCGGCACAGGCCTGGACTGGAGCATTTGTGGTGTGGGCCTGCGCAGCGAGGACCGCAAGGCGCGGGACGACCTGGCCGGCCAGGACTACCTGTTCACCCTGTATGAACTGGGCGACACCGACGACACCGAAGTGCGCGTGATCGGCTCCATCAGCGACATGCTGCTGGCCGAAGACGGCGCCCAGGCGTTGATCGACAAGCTGGCCAGCCCGCAGATTCGCATCGTCTCGCTGACCATCACCGAAGGCGGCTACTGCATCGACGACAGCAACGGCGAGTTCATGGCCCACCTGCCGCAGATCCAGCATGACCTGGCCAACCCGGGCTCGCCGAAAACCGTGTTCGGGTTTATCTGCGCGGCGTTGACCCAGCGCCGGGCCGCCGGGGTGCCGGCATTTACCGTGATGTCCTGCGATAACCTGCCCCACAACGGCGCCGTGACTCGCAAGGCGTTGCTGGCCTTCGCCGCGCTGCATGACGCTGACCTGCACGAGTGGATCAAGGCCAACGTGAGCTTCCCGAATGCGATGGTCGACCGCATCACGCCAATGACCAGTACCGCGCACCGCCTGCAACTGCATGACGATCACGGCATCGACGACGCCTGGCCGGTGGTCTGCGAGCCGTTTGTGCAATGGGTGCTGGAAGACAAGTTCGTCAACGGCCGCCCGGCGTGGGAAACCGTAGGCGTGCAGTTCACCGATGACGTGACACCGTATGAAGAGATGAAGATCGGCCTGCTCAACGGCAGCCACCTGGCATTGACGTACCTGGGCTTCCTGAAGGGCTATCGCTTCGTCCACGAGACCATGAACGACCCGTTGTTCGTGGCCTACATGCGCGCCTACATGGACCTGGACGTCACGCCCAACCTGGCGCCGGTTCCGGGTATCGACCTGACCGAATACAAGCAGACCCTGGTGGACCGCTTTTCCAACCAGGCGATTGCCGACCAGCTGGAGCGCGTGTGTTCCGATGGTTCGTCGAAGTTTCCCAAGTTCACCGTACCGACCATCAACCGCCTGATTGCCGATGGTCGCGAGACCGAGCGTGCTGCGCTGGTGGTGGCGGCCTGGGCGTTGTACTTGAAAGGCGTGGATGAGAATGGGGTGATCTACCGCATTCCAGACCCTCGCGCCGAGTTTTGCCAGGGGCTGGTGACGGAAGATGCGTTGATCAGCAAGCGGCTGCTGGGGGTGGAAGAGATTTTTGGTACGGCTATTCCCAACTCGCCCGAGTTTGTGGCAGCGTTTGAGCGGTGTTTCGAGAGCCTGCAGGATGTGGGTGTGAGCAAAACGCTGGAGCGGCTGCTCGCCAATCTCAACTGACGGAACCGAATCAAAAATGTGGGAGCGGGCTTGCTCGCGAAAGCGGTGGATCAGTCAATATTTGCATAACTGACACACCCTATTCGCGAGCAAGCCCGCTCCCACATTGACCGAGTTCTCCATAACAATAGGCTGAGCGACCTACCATGACCCAGCAAAACCTCTACCTCGGCATCGACTGCGGCACCCAGGGCACCAAGGCCATCGTGCTGGACGCCAGCAGCGGCAAAGTCCTGGGCCTGGGCGCCGCCAGCCACACGCTGATCAGCGGTGCCAACGGCCGCCGCGAACAGCACACCCAGGAGTGGCTGGACGCGTTTACCGAAGCCACTCACCGCGCCTTGCAACAGGCCGGGGTGGACGGCCAGGACATCCTCGCCATCGGCGTTTCCGGCCAGCAACACGGCCTGGTATTGCTGGATGACCAAGGCCAGGTGCTGCGCCCCGCCAAGCTGTGGTGCGACACCGAAACCGCGCCCGAAAATGATCGCCTGCTGCAACACCTGGGCGGTGAAAGCGGCTCCCTGGAACGCCTCGGCGTGGCCATCGCGCCGGGCTACACCGTGTCCAAGCTGCTGTGGACCCGCGAACAGCACCCGGAGGTGTTCGCGCGCATCGCGCATATCCTGCTGCCCCACGACTACCTCAACTACTGGCTCACCGGCCGCGCCTGCGCCGAATACGGCGATGCCTCCGGCACCGGTTATTTCAACGTGCGCACCCGTGAATGGGACCTGGCACTGTTGCGCCACATCGATCCCGACGGACGCCTGGAAGCTGCGCTGCCCGAGTTGATCGAGGCCAACCAGCCCGTGGGCACCCTCCTGCCAGCCATCGCCGAGCGCCTGGGCATCAACCCGAACGCCCGGGTGTCCAGCGGCGGCGGCGACAACATGATGGGCGCCATCGGCACCGGCAATATCGCCCCCGGCGTGATCACCATGAGCCTGGGCTCATCCGGTACCGTGTACGCCTTTGCCGATCAGGCCAATGTCAGCCCGCAGGCGTCGGTGGCGACTTTCTGTTCATCCAGCGGCGGCTGGCTGCCGTTGATCTGCACCATGAACCTGACCAACGCCACCGGGGTCATCCGCGAGCTGTTCGACCTGGACCTGGCGGCGTTCAACGGGTTGGTGGCCCAGGCACCGATCGGCGCCGACGGCGTGAGCATGCTGCCGTTCCTCAATGGCGAGCGGGTGCCCGCCCTGCCCCACGCCACCGGCAGCCTGCACGGCCTGACCATGACCAACCTGACCCGCGCCAACCTGTGCCGCGCCGTGGTCGAAGGCACCACCTTCGGCCTGCGCTACGGCCTGGACCTGCTGCGCCAGACCGGCCTGCAGAGCCAGAGCATCCGCCTGATCGGCGGCGGCTCGAAAAGCCCGGTGTGGCGGCAGATGATCGCGGATATCATGAATACCGAAGTGGTCTGCACCGAACAAAGCGAAGCCGCAGCCCTGGGTGCGGCAATCCAGGCCGCGTGGTGCCAGTCCGGTGAAAGCCTGGCGCAGTTGTGCCAGCGCTGCGTGAGCGTCGACGCAGCCAGCCGCACACTGCCGGATGCCGGCAGCGTCAGCGCCTACCAGCAGGCTTATGAGCGTTATCAACAGCACGTGGCATCCCTTTAAGAGCGAACGAATATGTATTTGGTATGTGGCGAAGCGCTGTTTGATTTTTTCAGCGAGGACGATGCCAGCGGCAAGGCATCCAGGGTCAATTACAAGGCGATTGCCGGCGGCTCGCCGTTCAACGTCGCGGTAGGCTTGCGTCGACAGGGAATCGACGCGGGCTTTTTCGCCGGGATCTCCGACGACTACCTGGGCCGACGCCTGTTGCAGGTGCTCAAGGACGAAGGCGTGGGCGAGGATTACCTCGTGGAATTCTCAGCGCCCACCACCCTGGCAATGGTCGCAGTGGGCGCCAATGGCTCACCGCAATACAGCTTTCGCGGTGAAGGCTGCGCCGACCGCCAGTTGCAACTTGAGCATCTACCGGCGTTGGGCGACGAAGTGCGTGGCGTACACATCGGCTCGTTCTCACTGGTGGTGCAGCCGATTGCCGACACGTTGCTGGCCCTGGTACGCCGGGAAAGCGGCAAGCGCCTGATCAGCCTCGACCCCAACGTACGCCTGAACCCGGAGCCGAACATCGAGCTGTGGCGCGCCCGCGTGGCCGAGCTGGTCAAGCATGCCGACCTGATCAAGGTCAGTGACGAAGACCTGCACCTGCTCTACCCCGGCCAAACCCCGGAAAGCGTCCTGCAAGGCTGGTTGCAGCACCGTTGCCAACTGGTGTTCCTGACCCGCGGCGGCGACGGCGCGACGGTGTTCAGCCGCCAGCACGGCAGCTGGTCGGCGCCGGCGGTCAAGGTGGTCATGGCGGACACGGTTGGTGCTGGCGATACCTTCCAGGCCGCGTTGATTGCCTGGCTGACCGAGCAGCAACTGGACTCGGTGGAGGGCCTGCAACGGCTGACCCGCGAGCAGATCAGCAGCATGCTCACCTTCGCCATCCGCGCTGCCGCACTCACCTGCAGCAAGACCGGGCCGGACCTGCCCTACCGCCAGCAATTGAACTAGCCCAGCCTGCCCCCGCGCGCTGCGGGGGCAACTCATTTACTCCTTTCTCCTTTCCTCCACAACCTGTCAACTTTGACAGTTGTCAGTCGTGGTTTTCGGGTCAAGACTCCGGTTACGCCTCAATCTCAAGGAAGTGGCGCCAACATCATTGTGTTGCCGGGAGATTTTATGAAAAACATCAAGATTGGCTTGTTCGTAGGGATAGTGTTGGCCACGTCGGTTGCTCGCGCAACGCCACTGGATACCACGACAGACCTGGAGTCTATTGCATGGGAACATGTGTCCTTTGTGTCTATAGCACCCTATGCCCCATTGAAAACTTTGAGCCCAGAAAAGAGCGCCACTCAACCCGGATTCCCTACGGGTTTCTGTAACGGCACCTCGGCAAATGGGATCAGTTGCCGCACGGGAGCGGGAAAAGCTGTCGGACATACACGCATAGGGGTCAATTTGCACTATTGAAGTGGCCAGCATGAGCCGGATACTTGGTTTGCGCAGCACGGGATCGTGTTGGCCACGTTGGTTCCAGGCGCAACGCCCGTCGACACAAAGGCAATTCTGGAAGATGTGAGGAGACCCAGTTGGACAGCTATACGCTGGAGGGTTTCAGCGGTAATGCGCAGGTACGCATGAGCTGGTAGGCTCACGCTTCCCTAGCGCGGGTAACCGCCCGGGCAACGATGGCGCCCACCACCGCCCCCACTATCGGTGCCGCCCAGAATAGCCACAACTGCATCAGGTATTCCCCGCCGGCAAACAATGCTGGCCCGGTGCTGCGCGCCGGGTTGACCGAGGTGTTGGTGACGGGGATGGCCACCAGGTGAATCAGCGTCAGGGTCAGGCCAATGGCAATCGGCGCAAACCCGACAGCCGAACCCGGGCCGGTGACACGCATGATGATGAACACAAAAAAGAACGTCCCCACCGCCTCGACCACCAACGCGGCCAGCAGGCTGTAATGCCCGGGGCTCAATTGGCCATAGCCGTTGGCGGCGAAAGCGCCCACTTCAAACCCCGGACGACCACTGGCGATCAGCGCCAACACGGCGGCGGCGACAATCGCACCGGCGACTTGGGCAATGATGTACGGCACCACGTCAACGCCCGGCATCCGGCGCCCCACCCATAGGCCGATGGTCACCGCCGGGTTGAAGTGTGCACCAGAAATACTGCCCACCGCGTAGGCCATCGTCAGCACCGTCAAGCCAAAGGCCAGGGCGACACCGGCGAAGCCGATCCCGAGTTCCGGAAACGCCGCGGCCAGTATCGCGCTGCCGCACCCGCAGAAGGTCAACCAGAACGTCCCAAGAAACTCTGCTGCGATTTTCTTTTGCAAACCAACTCCACCCAATGCCAACGCCATCCGATTGATGGGCCTGGCGGCGACGGTAGCAAAAGCGATTAACTTGGCTGTATCAGACTTGTCCGGTAAACCGGTGAGCCTTTTTCTATGGCAGCGTTGCAACGACTGCATCGTCGGTGCCCGTGCTGTCTTCAGCACCGCCTGCCACATAAGTGCCGTTTGGGGATATCGCCGTCAGACCGCTTTCCTGACCGCCGCCGAACTGTGGAATGGCCACGGTTCCCGTCGCAGAAGTCCAGGTGGCGGCCTGGTGATGCTCGCCGGCATTTTCGCTGGTCAGTGCCACGACGTCGTTATCACTCAAATCCACGAAGCCTATATGTGTGCCGCCTGCCAACGGCGGAATCAACTGAGTGCTGCCCGACGAAGGCGTCCAGAAGGCCAACAGATGATGGCCATTGCTGTCCTGGTACGACACAACGGCATGCCCGTTATTGTTCAACCGCAAACCGGTGATTCGAGATGCCCCCGATACACCGCTGATGCTGCTCAACTGAACCGGCGTGGCGCTTGGATTGGGCCAGTAGACGGCTTGGGGCACATCCGGCGCCGAGAAGTGGCAAGTGCCCAGCAACTGCACTGCATTGTTTACGCTGCTTACGCTGCAGCCCGTGCTACCGGCAGGTGTGGTCAAGGGCGTCGTGACCAAGGTGCCCAGTAGCCCGGTTTTCTGCACGACTTTGGCGACGGTGTTGCCAGACGCAGGATTCGGGCAGTCGAGCGCAACGGTGGGCACACCGTTTATAGGCGTGTTGTTGATGTCGGCGGGAAAGCAGTTGTCGTGCAGGGCGGACACTTGAAGCGGGGCTGTACTCCCGGAAAACCACAATACTGCCGTTGCGTCACCGGTACCGCTTAAGCTCGCCCCGGCCAATACATCGCTCTGGTTGAAGGCACTAATGACAGTGCGCGCCTCAGGCAGTAATCCAGTGCCCAATACCGAGACGGCTTGCAACGCCACCGGCGCAGCGCCCGGCGTAGCGCCCGGCGTAGCGCTGTTCCAGATGACGGCGGTGGCTCGATTGTCTGCCATTTTGCATGAGCCCGCTATTTGTCCGTTATTGTCTATAGCCACGGCGGTGCAGCCTTGGCCACTCACCAATGGCGGTAGCGGAACTTCAGTGCCTGCCGTGGACGCGACCCACGCCACGGATGGCCCCGAAGTAGTGCCCGGGGTACAGGTACCCACCACAACGCCCGAGTTGTTGACCGCCAAGGAAACACATTGCTTCCCGGCAGCCGTGCCTTCACCGACGAATGTTGCTGCGCTGACAGCGCCTGTATAGGCAGTTGCACCCGCCATCGCGAGAACCAGCGTGCGGTTGATCAAATTGTTCATGGCTATTCTTTCCTTGGAGGCCAGTTTGATGGCCGGCGGGTGAGACGTTTCAAGCGCCGGGGCAACCTAGTTATGGCACAGTTCCCAGGACAGACAACTGTCAGAGTTGACAGGTTGTGAGGTGATAAAAAAAGGCGTAATAGATGCTTCCCTCACGCAGCCCACGCCCCCATGAAGATGAAGCTTTTGTCAGTAAAGCCTCACTTAATCGATGGTTAATCCCCCGGGAAGACAGTTGATTCGACCGCACTCGCACGGCTCCAACCGTTGCCCAGGGCGGCCGCGGCTCATCACGTTGTTGAGCCTGCGAACGACTTGCGGAGAAACACCATGAAACTGCGTACGTTAATGCTCGGTGCTGCACTGGCCCTGACGGCTGTAACGGGGATGGCGCAGGCTGACACCGCACCCGTCGTCACGCCTTATCACTACGGCGAGAAGATGGATGTGCAGAAGGTGCTTGCCATGCATGAAACCGATACCAATGAATGCAAGGTGATCAAGGCCGATATCAAGTTCGTGGACAGTCAAGGGAAAGTCCAGGACGTGGGCTATCGCAAACTGTCGGAAGCCTGTGATTTCCAGAATTGAACCGATCGGCTTTTTTGTAGGAGCGAGCTTGCTCGCGAAAGACTCCAGCGAAACGCGGGCATCCTGAATGTACGCGGGCCTTGCGTTCTTCGCGAGCAAGCTCGCTCCTACAGGGGTATCCTTGAGCGCTCGTTACGGCTGAAAGGATTCGCCATGCAAGTGCACTTCCGTCCCCTCGCTACCTTCACTGCCCTGCTGTGCTTTGCCCTCGCGCTGATCTGGGGTTTGCGCCCGGACCTGCTCCTGTGGGTGTGGAGTGTTGAATACTCCAGTGCCACCGGCCTGGTCGCCCGACGCAACGCAGCGCTGTTCCTGGCCATTGGCATCATGTTTTACCGCGCCCGCCATTCCCCACCTGATGCGACACGGCATGCCATGACCTCCGGCTTTGCGATCGGCTGTTTTGTGCTGGCGATGTTGGGGATCAGCGAATGGATCAGCGGCCATGCGGGCCCGGGGATTTTGCTGGCGGTGATCACGGAAACGGCGTTGGGCCTGGCATTTATCCAGGCCCGCAAGTCTTCACTGACTGAAGCTCAACCGTCCGTTTAATAGACGTCCGTTTAATAGAAAGGACGCGCACCGGCTCGTTTGAGGGCCGGGGCATGGGTGTGGGTGTGCTTGAGGTCTTCACGCAACTCGGTAATCAAATTGCAGATCGCCCGACTGCTGTCGAGCTTGTTCGCGCAAATGCCGGTGACCACCAAGTCGACCCGGTCATGGTCGATCTCGTGATAAACCTTCACCGTCAGCGAGGCGTCTGGCGCCTTGGTGACTTCACAGCGCTTAGGCAGAAAACTTCCTTCAATAATGCCGCGTAATTCCAGATCCGAAAGCATGGCCGACCTCTCCTTTTATGAGATTGCCAATCGATTGTTATCAATATTCTTTATTCGTACGGCTGGCGAACGCGGTGACACGCTCGCCGTTTGCGCCTGACCAGCCCTGGCAGACGGCTTTGCTTACCCAGCGTACTAGGCTCGCTCGAAATGCGTTGGATCCTTTCCTCATAAGCGACGACATTACTTATATAAGTTACGTGGCAGACCGCCATCAACCCTCCCGTTTGAGGTATGAACCGTCGTGCTTGTAGCTCATTCAGAGTTGTAACAGGATCTTATAAAGCATTAAACGTGCCGCCATACGCACTGCCCTGCGCCCCAGACAAATCGGGGCTTTCGGACAAAATTACGTGCCGTCGATTCATGCGTCTTGCAATGAGCCTCCCTTGGCATCATGCAAATTGAAAGACCGCTCGCTATAAGTGCCCGCAACAAACTTTTTGACGCCTTCATAACCACTATCCAAACGGATGAATGTAACTAAATTAAACAGTCTTTAGGTTAAACGTTTAACCTGTCTGAGCAGCCACTCGTTCAGCAACATGCCGCAAACTATCGAAGTTGATATTGGCCCCGGAGTTGATCGCCACCCATGTTTGCCCCTGGAGGCCAGTCTTCCCGACATACTTGCGGATACCGGCGACAGCCAGGGCACCTGAAGGCTCAGTGATCGAGCGCGTATCGTCGTAGATCAGCTTGATGGCACTGCACAGTTCGTCATTGCTGACGGTGATCACTTCATCCACATGGTGCCGGCAGATTTCAAAACCATAGGCGCCGATCTGGGCCACGGCCGTGCCATCGGCAAAGCTGTCGACACTCGGCAACACCACCCGGCTCCCAGCGCGCAAGGCTGCCAGCAGGCAACTGGAGCCTTCGGGCTCGACGCCGATGATGCGCACTTCGGGCCGCAGGTATTTCACGTAGGCCGCGATACCGGCGATCAACCCGCCGCCGCCCACCGGGACGAAGATCGCGTCCAGCGGGCCCTGCTGCTGACGCAGCACTTCCATCCCCACTGTGCCCTGCCCGGCAATCACGTCCGGGTCGTCGAACGGCGAAACAAACGTACTGCCGGTGGCCTCGGCCAATTGCAACGCATGGGCCAAGGCGAACGGAAAGCTGGCCCCATGCAACACCGCCTCGCCGCCTCGGGAGCGTACGCCCAACACTTTCAGCTCCGGGGTGCTGCACGGCATGACAATCGTCGCCTTGATCCCCAACTCCCGCGCCGCCAATGCCACGCCCTGGGCATGGTTGCCCGCCGACGCGGTGATGACGCCCCGGGCCTTTTGCTCGGCGCTGAGTTGCACCAACTTGTTGTAGGCGCCACGGATCTTGAAGGAAAAGGTCGGTTGCAAGTCTTCGCGCTTGAGCAGGATCTGATTACCCAGCAGCGCCGAAAGCGCCGGCGCTGCCTGCAATGGCGTGCGCACCGCCAGGTCGTAGACCGGGGCGGCCAGGATCTTCTTCACGTAGTGCTCAAGCAATCCCGAATCTTGGGGCTGGCTCGCCGGGCGGGTACTCATGGATGTCTCCTGGGTGTTTACAAGGCCCTGGAGACGGAAAAACAAAACCCGCCTCTAGGGCGGGTTTGGGTGCAGCCGTGTGCTATCCCGCCAAATGAGGAATGGCGGTAATAATGCTTGGCTGGCAACGAAAGGTTTGAAATGTCATGAATCAAAATTAACCGGCGCCACCGGGCAAGTCAATGGCGAAACGCCAGGCTTTACGTAGAGCATACGAAACGTATACGCTTTGTATATCAACTCTGCACAGTGAAGCTCATGGGCATCGTCAAGATCACCGACCAATTGCACGAACAACTCCGTCTGGCCAGCGCCACCATGGACCGTTCCATCAACGCCCAGGCCGAGTTCTGGATCAAGATCGGCCTGCTCGCCGAACTCAATCCACACCTGGCCTATAACGACCTGATCAACAAACTGTTGCTGGACAAGCCCGACCTGATCCGGGGGCGCAGCGAATGATCAAGACCACCGAACAACTTGCCGTGATGCGCGAATCCGGTCGCCTGTTGGCCCAGGTGTTTACCATGCTTGACGGCTTTGTCGCCGCCGGCCAGTCGACCCTGGAGATCGACAGCGCCGTCGAAGCTTTCATCCGCAACGACCTGCAATCGCGGCCGGCGAGCCTGGGCCAGTACGACTACCCCTTCTGCATCAACACCTCGATCAACGAGGTGGTGTGCCATGGCATGCCGAGCGCCAAAGCCGTGCTCAAGGATGGCGACATCGTCAATATCGACATCACCCTGGAAAAAGGCGGTTTCATTGCCGACTCCAGCAAGATGTACATGATCGGCAACGTCGCGCCCAAGGCCCGGCGCCTGGTGGAAATGACGTTTGAGGCCATGTGGGCCGGGATCCGCCAGGTCAAACCCGGCGCGCGCCTGGGGGATATCGGCTACGCCATCCAGAACCATGCCCAGAGCAACGGCTACAGCGTGGTGCGTGAATATTGCGGGCATGGCATTGGCCGCGAGATGCACGAGGACCCGCAGGTCCTGCACTTCGGCCGCCCCGGTACCGGGCTCGAACTGCGTGAAGGCATGGTGTTTACCATTGAGCCGATGCTCAACCAGGGCAGCGCCAAGGTGCGCAGCTTGAAGGATGGCTGGACGGTGGTGACGCGGGACAACAGCTTGTCGGCGCAGTGGGAACATACCGTGGCGGTGACGCGGGATGGGTTTGAGGTGCTGACGTTGCAGCCGGACGTCTGAATGGCGCACATCCCCTGTGGGAGCGGGCTTGCTCGCGAAAGCGGTGTGACAGTCGCCATCTACAGTGACTGATCCACCGCTTTCGCGAGCAAGCCCGCTCCCACATTTAGACCTCAGTGATATTCAGGATTTTAGTCATACTGCCTTGTCGCCACTCCCCGCAATCCGCTTCAACCCCAGCACCATCAACCCCGCCCCGAGTCCCATCGCGGCCATGAACAACGGGTACGAAATCCACCACGGCGTGCCCGCCGTCATCATGCTGAACTCCGACATCCCGCCCACGCTGGCGATCAGGTTCAACGGCAGGAACACCACGTTGATCAGCGTCAGCTTGCGCAGCAGGTTGTTCATGCTGTTGTTCATCAGGTTGCCCCGGGCGTCGATCAGCCCGGAGAACACGTTGGAGTAAATCTCCGCCTGCTTGTAGCACTGGTTGTTCTCGATAATCAGGTCATCGATCAGGCCCAGTGTTTCAGCGCTGAAATGTTCCTTTTCCCCATGGTTGCGCAGGCGCGTCAGCACCGCGCCGTTGCTGTGCAGGGCGTTGATGTAATAGATCAGGCTTTCGCTGAGGTTGAACATCTGCATCAGGTGGCGATTGCTCATCGATGCATTGAACTGCTGCTGCAGTTCCCGGGCGACCATCTTGATCACCTTGAGGTGGCCCAGGTAGTGATGGATGTTGTTGAGCAGCAAGTCCAGCAACACATCCAGCGGCGTGCGCAATGGCCGGCGCGCCCCCAGCCCGGAAAGCTGGCTGTCGTCGGTGGCGATCACCAGGAGTTGGTCCCCGGAAAACAACAGGCCGCAGGACGATACTTCAAACACCAGGTTGCCGCCGCCGGAATAGTTCTCCGGGCGCTTCCAGATCAGGAACAGGTTATCGGGGTGGAACTCGATGCGCGACACTTCGTCCGGGTCCAGCGCCGAAGCCAGGGCGTGTTCATCGAGCTTGTAGCAGTCGCGCAGGTACTTGCGCTCGTGGGGGTCAGGATTGCTGAACAGCAAGACATCCCCGCCGTCCCCCAGGCTGTTGTACAACTTGCCATCGGTTAATTCAAAGCGCTGGATCATCGCGCGTCACCACACCTGGCCTTGACGCTTCAACTCCAGGCGTCGCACGAACTCTTCCAGTACCAGGGAATACAAGTCGTCTTGCAGGTAGGCATCTTCGATGCCGGCGTCCATGTTGGGGTTGTCGTTGACCTCGATCACCACCACCTTGTCGCCGGACTGCTTGAGGTCGACGCCGTACAGGCCGTCGCCGATCAGGTTGGCGGTTTTTACCGCCAGTTCCACCACCGCCTTGGGGGCTTCGTGGACCGCCAGGGTGCGGCACTCGCCGTTGATGTCCTGGCCGATGGCCTTGTGGTTGTAGATCTGCCAATGCCCCTTGGACATGAAGTACTGGCAGGCAAAGATCGGTTTGCGGTTGAGGACGCCGATGCGCCAGTCGTACTCGGTGTAGAAAAATTCCTGGGCCAGCAGCAACACGGAATGCTCGAACAGTTCGGCGGTGGCGGTCAGCAGCGCTTGCTGGCTTTCGACCTTGATCACGCCGCGGGAGAAACACCCGTCGGGGATCTTCAGCACCAGCGGGAAGCCGAGGCGCTCACCCACCCGTTCGAAATCTTCGGGTCGCTCCTTGTAGAGAATTTCGGTGGCGGGCATGCCCAGTTGATGGCTTTTCAGCAGGTCCGTGAGGTAGACCTTGTTGGTACAGCGCAGGATCGAGGCCGGGTCGTCCATCACCACCAGCCCTTCGCTTTCGGCCTTTTTCGCGAAGCGGTAGGTGTGGTTGTCGACGCTGGTGGTCTCGCGGATCAGCAGGGCGTCGTATTCGGCCAGGCGGGCGTAGTCCTTGCGTTCGATCAGTTCCACGTCGATGCCGAGCCCCTTGCCGACCCGGACGAAATTTTCCAGGGCGCGGGCGTTGGACGGCGGCAGTTGTTCCTGCGGGTCGTGCAGGATCGCCAGGTCATAGCGGGCCAGACGGCGGGAGCGCGGTTGACGCCAGATCTTGCGGCTGAAGTTGTCCAGGGCATTCGCGAATTGGTCTTCCTGGTCATCACGCAACTTGTGCAATACGCCAGACTTGATGCCTTCGATGTGCCAGCCGTTATTCTTGCGAAACTCAACTAACAGGATCGGACAGGGAAACGCTTCAAACAATTGGCGGGCCAGATCCTGCAAGGGTTCAATATTGGTCCGGCCAAAGTAAAGTGTCAGGGTAAAGCCTTCGGTGTTGCTGTAGAGATGATGACTCAAGGCTTTATCGAGGGTTTTATCGAGGTCATCCAGGGCCAGGCCGTACAGGGACTTTTTCGTCAGTTCGCTGATGGTGCGCACCGACGGAATCACCTTGTGCCCCCGCGCCTCGGCCAGCAGCGAGCAGTAGTAGCCGTGCCCCAGGTACTTGTAGCTGCGGCACAGGTTGATCACCTGCACGCGCTTGCCCGTCTCGTTTTCCCGGGTTTGCTCAAGGTATTCCTGGGCGGTGACGATGTCTTCGCTGGGGAAGTACGAGGCCCAGTCTTCCTTGCGCTCGACAATGATTACGACTTGACTTGCACTCTTGGGAGGGCTGGAAAAATAACCGTTGGAAGTTATTGTCGCCGCCACTGTTTGCTCGGATACTTCACGCCAATGACCTTGTACCGCTGACATATTGATTGATCCGCTTTAGAGAACTAGACCTTTTCTATTAAGCACGATCTTTTAGAGAAGTCCCGTTTCGTTACGCAACTTTTACGGCGGTCACATGGCTCTTTCCTTTCGCGTTGCAACACCCGATGACGTGCCTGCATTGGTGGCATTGGAACAGCACTGTTTCACCACGGACCGGCTCTCCACCCGCAGCTTCCAGTGGATGGTCAGTCGCGCCCACGGGCAACTGCTGGTGGCAGAAAAACACGGCGAATTGCTGGGCTACGCCCTGGTGTTGTTCCATCGTGGCACCTCCCTGGCGCGCCTGTACTCCATCGCCATCGCCGAGTCTTCCCGGGGCCTGGGCCTGGGCAAACAACTGCTGACGCGCATCGAAGCCTGTGCGGTGGAGCATGACTGCGCCTACCTGCGCCTGGAAGTGCGTACCGACAACCCCGGCGCCATCGCCCTGTATGAGCGCAACGGCTACCGGCGCTTTGCCCTGGTCAACGACTACTACGAAGACCACGCCCCGGCCCTGCGCCTGGAGAAACGCATCCTCCAGCACCAGGACGCGCGCGCCTTGAGCGTGCCCTATTACCAGCAAACCACCGACTTCACCTGCGGCGCCGCCAGCCTGCTGATGGCCATGGGTGCCCTGGAACCTGCGCGGGTGGCCCAGCGCCGGGAGGAACTGCAGATCTGGCGCGAGGCAACCACCGTGTTCATGACCGCCGGACATGGCGGCTGCAGCCCCCAGGGTTTGGCGCTGGCCGCCTGGCGCCGGGGCTTTCGGGTGCGCATGCAGGTCAATGTCAGCGGGCCGTTGTTTCTCGACGGGGTGCGTGATCAGCATAAAAAAGACGTCATGCGTTTGGTGCATGACGCCTTCGAGGAAGAGTTGGCCTTGAGCGACGTTGAGCAAGTGCTCGGCGGCCCGCTGGATTTACCCCAGGTGCTGCGCGAAGGCGGCCAGCCGCTGGTGTTGATCAGCAGCTACCGCCTGACCCGCTCCAAGTCGCCCCACTGGGTAATCGTCACCGACTGCGACGAAGACTTCGTGTACCTGCACGACCCGGACGTGGATCACAGCCAGCACCGCCAGCCCATGGACTGCCAGCATCTGCCGGTCAGCCATGGGGAGTTCGAGCGAATGTGCCGGTTCGGCAATAACAAATTGCGGGCAGCGGTGGTGGTGTTCAGGCGACTTGCTTGATCCCGGCCTTGGCTTCCAGTTCGCGCACCAGCGGTAATACACGCTTGCCGAAGTATTCCACTTCTTCCTGAAAGTGCAGGAAGCCGGCCAGTACCAGGTCCACGCCGACCGCCTTCAAGGCGACGATGCGCTCGGCAATCTGCTGCGGGGTGCCGATCAGGTTGGTCTTGAAGCCGTCGTTGTATTGCACCAGATCCTCGAAGGTCGACTTGGCCCAGTTGCCCTCACCTTCCGGTGACGCCTTGCCCGCCTGTTTCGCCGCATCGCCAAACGCGTTGACGGCTTCCGGGTCGGCCTGTTCGATGATTTGCGCGAGCACGGCGCGGGCTTCTTCCTCGGTGTCGCGAGCGATCACAAACGCATTCACACCGACTTTCACCGAATGGTTATTGGCCGCCGCCTTGGCGCGAATGTCATCGACCTGGGCCTTGATGCCTTCCGGGGTATTGCCGTTGGTGAAGTACCAGTCCGACACCCGTGCCGCCATGTCCCGCGCGGCCCGCGAACTGCCACCCTGGAAGATTTCCGGGTGGGGCTCGCCCAGTGGCTTGGGCTTGAGGCTGTAGTTGTCGAAGCGGTAGAAATCACCCCGGAAGGTGAAGTTGTCCTGGGTCCAGATGCCTTTCAGGGCGCGGATGAATTCCTCGGAACGGCGATAACGCTCGTCATGCTCCAGCCAGTGTTCGCCGATGGCCTGGAACTCGCCCTTGAACCAGCCGCTGACGATATTGACGGCAACGCGGCCGTTGGTGAGTTGGTCGATGGTTGCCAGTTGCTTGGCCGCCAGCGCAGGTTGCCAGGGGCCTGGCAGGATTGCCGCGATCACCTTGAGCTTGGTGGTGGCCGCCAGCAACGCGTGGCTGAACGCGACCGACTCATGCTGGTATTCGGCGCCATAACCGGCGGTGAAACGAATCTGTGTCAGGGCGTATTCAAAGCCGGCTTCTTCAGCCAACTGCGCCAGCTTGCGGTTGTAGTCGATGCCCCAGTGGGTGCGCTGTTCGATCTTGCTGACCACCAGCCCTCCGCTGACGTTGGGCACCCAGTAGGCAAATTTGACGGCTTGCTGACTCATTGGACTGTACCTCGCGGATTGGCATGTACGAGGTGTGGAGCAGCAACTGTGCCAGTGGGCGTGAGAGGCCCGCACTACCGGCCTTCGAGCGCGGAAACAGGCGAAAAGCAGCCTGCTCCGAGCTGTCATGGATTGCAGCGGTTTGTCGTTTTGCTGTTGCAGGAACAACAGTTGAATCGGCACCCGTCCCGTAAATACGTGCCTTCGCGCCCGGCATGGACCGTGCAATAGCTCACCTATCTCACTGCCCAGGAACCGTCCCCATGACCGAACATCACGTGATCAATCCACTGTCCACCGGCGTCGATTATCACGCCCTGGCCGAACGCTTCCGGCCGATTTTCCAGCGCATCGCCGAGGGTGCCGTAGAGCGCGAACAAACCCGCGCCCTGCCCTACGAGCCGATCCAATGGCTCAAGCAAGCCGGCTTTGGCGCCGTGCGCGTCCCGGTGGAATACGGCGGTGGCGGCGCCTCCCTGCCCCAGCTATTCGAACTGCTGATCGAACTGGCCGAAGCCGACTCCAACGTGCCCCAGGCCCTGCGCGGGCACTTCGCGTTTGCCGAAGACCGCCTGAATGCCGCCCCCGGCGCGGCGCGAGACCTCTGGTTCAAACGCTTTGTCGACGGTGACATCGTGGGCTGCGCCTGGACCGAAATCGGCAGCGTGGCCATCGGCGATGTCGTCACTAAAGTCAGCCCCGACGGCGACAAATGGAAACTCAACGGTGAAAAGTTCTACAGCACCGGCAGCCTGTTTTCCGACTGGATCGACGTCTACGCCCAACGCAGCGACACCGGCGCCGACGTGATTGCGGCCACTCGTACCCAGCAGCCCGGCGTGGTGCAAAGCGACGACTGGGACGGCTTTGGCCAACGCACCACCGGCAGCGGCACCTCGCGTTTTACCGATGCGGTGGTGGAGGCGGAAAACGTCATCGACTTTGCCACGCGTTTCAAATACCAGACCGCGTTCTATCAGTTGGTGCTGCTCGCCACCCTCGCCGGCATCGGCCGCACAGCCCTCAAGGATGTGGCGCATCAGGTGCGCAGCCGCAAGCGGATCTACAGCCATGGCAACGCCGCCCATGTGAGCCAGGACTCGCAGATTCAGCAGGTGGTGGGTGAAGTTGCAGCGCTGGTGTATGCGGCCGAAGCCAGCGCATTGAAAGCCGCAGTTCCAGCGCAGCGGGCTTATGTGGCGCGGTTCGGTGGGGACGATGCCGTGGAGCACGAAGCCAATGTGGCCGCCGAAATCGAATCAGCCACGGCGCAGGTGGTGGTCTCGGAACTGATCCAGCGCGCCACCACTGAACTGTTCAACGCACTGGGGGCTTCGGATGTGCGCCAGGGCAAAGCCCTCGACCGGCACTGGCGCAACGCCCGCACCGTGTCGTCCCACAACCCGGTGATCTACAAGGCGCGGATTGTCGGCGACTGGGTGATCAACCGCACCGAGCCGCCGTTCGTGTGGCAGATCGGCAATGGGCCGGCGCGTTAAAACGCCAGCTTGAAGCCGATCATCACCAGCATGAACGCCAGGCAAGGACGCAATATCCCGTCCGGGACCTTGCCGGCCATGTGGCTGCCGACATAAATCCCCGGCAGCGAGCCCAGCAACAGGAAGCCCAGCAGGGTCCAGTCCATGTTGCCCATGCTGGCGTGGCCGAGGCCGGCGACCAGGGTCAGCGGCACGGCGTGGGCGATTTCGGTACCCACCAGGCGCTTGGTGGCCAGGAACGGGTACAGGATAAACAGCGCCACCGTGCCCAGGGCACCGGCGCCGATGGAGGTCAGGGCCACCATGGTACCGAGGACAGCGCCGGTGATGATGGTCAGCGCATTAAGGTTGCGCGGCGCCATCTTGTAGTCGTCGCCGGCATGCCGCTGGGCAAAGGCCAACAGCTTGTTCTTGAACAGGATCGCCGTGGCCGTCAGCAGCAAGACCACGCCCAGGGACTGCTTGATCACCGCGTTCAAGGCGGCGGGGTCGGTGTCCAGGCTCTTGAGAAACCACAAGGTCAGCAACACGGCGGGCACGCTGCCCAGGGTCAGCCAGCCGGTGATGGTCCAGTCGATGTTGCGATTCTTGCTGTGAACCAGCACCCCGCCGGACTTGGTGATGGCGGCGTACAACAGGTCGGTGCCCACGGCGGTGGCCGGGTTGATGCCGAACCAGAGCAGGATCGGCGTCATCAACGAGCCCCCGCCTACACCGGTCATTCCCACGATAAATCCAACAATCAGGCCAGCAATCGAGAAACCAAAATTACCTACATCCATTACCACTACCTGCGGCCTTATAAAATTCTGGCCGCAGCATAGCGATTTTTCTTATAACTACTTATATCAAAACGATCTGACTTTATGCCTTTCTGATCAGCCGCTGGCTGCGATAAGCCTGGGTCTGGTACGGAAACGCAACCGTCTCACGGCCGCGCAAGGCCGGATGCGTGTTGATCAGCGACTGCAACTGCTCAGTCACCTGCGCCTTTTCTGCCGGTGGCAATGCGGCGATAAAGCTCACGGAAAGGAAGCGGTCCATGATCACTTCCTGGGGGCTGCCGACATGGCTGTAGGGGAAGCAGGTCATTTCGGGGGCGGAAAAATACTCGCCGGTAAAGGCCTCGCGCCAACGTCCGGTATGAAAGCGCGGTGTGTCGCCCTCGTAGGGCGTGATGATTTCGGTGATGGCCGCGACCCAGTCCACCGACTCATCCCGCACATTCCAGATCAACCCAAGGCGACCGTCCGGCTTGAGCACCCGGTGAATTTCCGCCAGGGCCGCTTCCGTGGAAAACCAATGGAACGCCTGGGCACACACCAGGGCATCAGCGGTGGCCGCCTCCAGGGGGATGGCTTCAGCGGTGCCCGACAGCAGGCGCACCTGGGGCAGCAGTTTGTGCAACTGCGCGCCCATTGCCTCCACCGGCTCCACTGCGATCAACGTCGGCGCCACGGTGCTGAGCAAGCGGGTGAACTTGCCGGTGCCGGCGCCCAGGTCGATGACCGTGGAGTGGGGATTGATCTGCAGGGCGTCGGTGAGCCAACCCGTGAGTTGCCGTGGATAGTCCGGCCGGCCTTGGGCGTACGTGACGGCCTGAGTAGAGAAACCCTGTTGAGCAGACTTGTGAACACCGGTCATCGTCAATCTCTCCTCTGGTAGTGCGGGGGCCCACAGTGTGCGCCCTTGAAGATTTATTTTCTAATCGCTGCATCCGTTTGCGCGTGCCGTGGGTAGTACAGGTAGCAGCGCCTTGCTGCCCTTATGGAGAGACACCGATGAACGCCAAAGCCCTGTTCTGCGTGACCTGCCTGTTCGCCGCTGCACCGACTGCCTTTGCCCAGACCGGTTTACCCGACAGCATCAAGGTGCCGGACGGCCACAAGGTGACCATGGAAACCACCGGAGTCGGCGAAATCACCTACGAATGCCGGGACAAGGCCAATGCTGCCGGCCAGACCGAATGGTTTTTCGTCGGTCCCAAGGCGGTGCTCAATGACCGCAGCGGCCAGCAGGTCGGTAGCTACTTCGGCCCGCCGGCCACCTGGCAGGCCAAGGATGGTTCGAAAGTCACCGGCACCCAGTTGGCCGTGGCGCCGTCCAGCCCTGGCAACCTGCCTTATCAACTGGTCAAGGCCAACCCCGCCGAAGGCAAGGGCGCGATGAGTGGCGTCGCGTATATCCAGCGGGTGGCCCTCAAGGGCGGCGTGGCGCCAGGCACGGAATGCACGGTGGCCAACAAGGGCAAGCAGGAAGTGGTCAAGTACCAGGCCGACTACATCTTCTGGGCGGCCAACTGACCAGATTCGTCTACGCTGCTGCCAAAGCGCCCCGGGCTCACCGCCGGGGCCTCCACCTGGAAACCTGTCTTTGCCTGAAGCCGATTTTGACTATCAAGCCTGCCTGCTGGCCTGCGCCCGTGGCGAACAACCGGCCTTGCGCCGGCTGTATCAACAGGAAAGCAGCCGGCTGCTGGGGGTCGCGTTGCGCATCGTGCGTGACAAGGCGGTGGCCGAAGATATCGTGCATGACGCCTTCATCAAGATCTGGAACGGCGCGGCCAGTTTTGACCCGCACAGAGGCTCGGCCCGCGGCTGGGTATACAGCGTGACCCGGCACCTGGCGCTAAATGCCGTGCGCAGCAATGGACGCGAAGTGCCCCTCAGCGAAGAGCATGAAAGCGCAGAGCGCGCTGATACCTTCGACTATCAGGCGCACTCGGCGCGGATCTACAGCTGCCTCGAACAACTCGACCCGGCCCGCCGCAACTGCATCCTGCATGCGTATGTAGACGGTTATTCCCACAGCGAAATCGCGCACAAACTCGGCACCCCGCTGGGTACCGTGAAAGCGTGGATCAAACGCAGCCTCGCGGCATTGCGTGAGTGCATGGCATGAACAGCATCGACGAACTGGCCAGCGAATATGTGCTGGGCACCTTGCCCACCGAGCAACGCACCGAGGTGGAACAGCGCCTGGCCACCGATGCCGACTTGCGTGCGGCAGTGGACGCCTGGGAACAGCGCCTGCTGCCACTGACTGAACAGGCCGCCCCGGCAACGCCTTCGGTGTATTTATGGCGACGCATCGAGCGCAGCCTGGGGCATTCAGCCACCCGGGACTCGCCGGTCTCATGGTGGAACAGGCTGGCGTTGTGGCGCGGACTGGCCGGCGCCGGCATCGCGGCGAGCCTGGTATTGGCGACACTGCTGTTGACCCGTACGGCCGCCATCAACCCGACCGCTTATGTAGTGGTGCTGGTAGCCCCGCAAAACCAGGCGCCGGGCTGGGTAATCCAGGCGAGCAATACCCAGGAAATCCAGCTGATTCCCCTGGGCATCATGGAAGTACCGGCAGACAAGACGCTGCAGTTCTGGACCAAGGGCGAAGACTGGCAAGGCCCGGTGTCGCTGGGCTTGGTCAAGCCTGGACAGACGTTATCTGTGCCCCTGGACAAACTCCCGCCACTGGCGCCGAACCAGCTGTTTGAGCTGACCCTGGAAAATCCCGGCGGGTCGAAAACCGGCAAGCCGACAGGTCCGATTCAGGCAATTGGCCGGGCCGTTAAAGTAATCTGAACGTAATGCAATGTTGTGGAAGGCCAGTTCGCGCATGTGCATTACATCTCGGGGCTATGGCGTCACCATTGCGCTATAGAATCGGGCTCGGAAACCCGGCTCCCTGGACCCTTCATGCCCTCAAAAACCCGTTCGCTGCTGATTCTCGCACTTGTCGTCATCTTCACCGGCATCGGCGCCGGCCTGGGCGGCATGCTCCTCGCCTTGCTGCTGCACGGCATCCAGCATCTGGCCTACGGCTACAGCCTCGACAGCCTGATCAGCCATGAAACCTTTTTGCTCGGCGTCACCGCCGCCGCGCCCGAACGCCGGGTGCTGGTGCTGATCACCTGTGGCCTGGTGGCCGGTGTGGGCTGGTGGTTGATCTACCGCTATGGCCGGCCACTGGTGAGCATCAAGCAAGCGGTCTCCGCCCAGGCACCGATCATGCCGCCCAAGACCACCCTCGCCCACGCCGTGCTGCAAATCATCACTGTGGCCCTCGGCTCGCCATTGGGCCGTGAAGTGGCGCCACGGGAAGTCGGCGCGCTGGCCGCCACCTGGTTGTCACAACGGGCGCGACTGGCGCCGGACATGCACCGGCTGATCGTCGCCTGCGGTGCAGGCGCCGGGCTGGCGGCGGTGTACAACGTGCCGTTGGGCGGCGCGGTGTTTGTGCTCGAAGTGTTGGTGGGTGTGTTCAGTTGGCCGGCGGCAGTGATTGCGTTGGCCACCTCGGCCATCGGCGCGTCGGTGGCCTGGATTGGCTTGGGCGCAGAGGCGCAATACGTGGTGCCGCACTTTGTGCTCAGCCCTGGCTTGATCGCCTGGGCGCTGGGCTGCGGGCCGGTGTTTGGCCTGGCCGCCTACGGATTCACCCGGCTGACCGGCGCGGCCCGCAGCAACGCCGCCCGTGGCTGGCGGTTGCCGGTACTGTCGTTGATCAACTTCACGATCATCGGGGGCCTGGCGATTTTCCTGCCGCAGATCCTCGGCAACGGCAAGGGCCCGGCGCAACTGGGCTTTGACAATGAGCTGACCATCGGCCTCGCCGCGGTGCTGCTGGTGGTCAAGGTACTGATCACTGCGAGCAGCCTGCGCGCCGGTGCCGAAGGCGGTTTGCTGACCCCGGCGCTGGCCAACGGCGCCCTGCTCGCCATCATCCTCGGCGGCGCCTGGAGCCTGTTGTGGCCCGGCGTGCCGCTGGGGGCTTTCGCGATCATCGGTGCGGCGGCGTTCCTGGCATCGAGCATGAGCATGCCGTTGACGGCAATCGTGCTGGTGGCGGAATTCACCCGCATCGACCATGACTTCCTGGTGCCGATCATTCTCGCGGTGGCAGGTTCGATGTGCATGAGCAAGCTGTGCGTCCTGTGGGAAAAGCGCTGAAGAAGCTGGATTAAAACCCCGACACGCGCCATCCTCCGCGCTTTAAGCCGCCCCATCAGCGGCGTTCCACGCACAAAGGATATGCCCATGCACGACCAACCCCTCGCCCCCGCCGATTTCGAGTTCATCGACGACACCCTGCTCAAGTACGGCGACGACCACTCGGTGCTGAACCTGGCCGAGCTCGACGGTTACTTCACCGCCCTGGTTTCAAGCCCCGCGCAGGTGGAGGTTGCCGAATGGTTCCCCGGTATCTTTGGTGGGCAGAACCCGGATTGGGAAAGCCCGGAAGAAGCTGGCCAGTTCCTTGAATTGTGCGTGCGCCATATGAACGCCATTGCCACGCAACTGGCGACCGACGCCCAGGGTTTCAAGGCACGTTTCGAGGAAACCGAGCATCAGGACCAGCCACTGACCCTGGCGGAAGAATGGTGCTTTGGTTATATCCGTGGCGCCGCTATCGGCAACTGGCCAGAGCTGCCTGCCGAACAGGCCGGGCAACTGGAGAAGATTTCCTGGTGCGCCGAGCAGGACAACTTTGAACTGCCGGCAGACCTGGATGTAAATGCCCATCAGCAACGGGTAGCCGCTATCGAACCGGCCGCCCGTGCGTTGCACGACTACTGGTTGGCCCAGCGCTGAACGCAACACCTGTGGCGAGGGAGCTTGCTCCCGCTGGGGTGCGAAGCGCCCCCGATTTTTAGGGCTGCTTCGCAGCCCAGCGGGAGCAAGCTCCCTCGCCACATTTATGTTGTTCCTCCAGGTTCAGTTGCCGCTAGTTGAAATCGACGTCAAACGCCTGATAGAACGCATTGCCGGTGTTGGCCACGATCCACATCAACACCAGCACATGCCGGCCCTTCTTGCCCTTGGGCAATGTCACCTGATGTTCAACCTTGGCCTTCAGTTCAGCCGAGTGCTGGTAGTACGGCACCTGGGTGTAGAAGTCCTCGAAGAACGGCTTGGCCTCCAGTTGCGCGCGGCTGATGCGCTGCCTGGGATCCCAACCGTCCCGGGTGATCAACCAGCGATAGCCACGGGTCACGTGCGCGGCGGTGTAATCCCACTGCACCTTGAACACCTGGCCGGCTTCAACATTCAACAACGGCCAGTTAAACGGAGTGTTGAGCTTTTTAGCCATTTCTTCGTCGGTGAAGTTCACGCAGTCGCGGGCATCGGTCTTGCCGCCGCTGAGGATGTGCCCGTCGGCGGGCGGCGTGACGCTTTGATCGTCGGTTTCATAAGGCGCCGGAAACGGCCCGGCGTTGAGGGCCGGGAAGTTCTTGCCGCCTTCCATTTCGTTGACTTGCCAGTTTTCCAGCAGGCCACGCTCTACCGCCACCGAGCCACGGCTGGCGGGTGTCACGACGCGACCATGCCTGAGTTGAGTCTGGGGTTTGTTCATTTCAGTCACTCCTTGATTGAAGACTTCCCCTCATGGGAAGCGCCTTGAACTTAGCCCACCTCGCCGGGTTGTCTACCCGACGGTTCTGTCAGACAAATCGCGTCATGTCCTTGTTTTGCGTAGCTTTCGCACTGGTCTTGCACCAGAGTTATCGTCGGTCCTACCCTGCGACAGGCGATCGGACTACAGCCGCCGTCCATGAACGCCTGGCCTCAGGTGTTGAGGATCATCTCAAATCCGCCATAGATCATCCGTTGCCCATCAAACGGCATCGGATTGACGTCTGCCTTCAGGCGCGGGTCTTCCATCACCTTGCTCATCCCGGCGTCACGCACCTGCCGCGACGGCCAGACGATCCAGGAAAACACCACGGTTTCATCCTCCTTGAGCTTGACCGCCATGGGAAACGAGGTCACCTGCCCCTGGGGCACGTCATCGCCCCAGCACTCGATGATATTCAGCGCGCCATGGTCCTTGAACACCACGGCGGCGGCCTTGGCGTGCTGGATGAATTGTTCGCGTTTTGCGGTGGGCACCGCGATCACACAGCCATCTACGTAAGACATGATCACTCTCCTGATTCGACGGGTTGTTCTGCCTGTAGTCGATCAATCAGGCGCTCAATCGACATCAACGTGGGAAATGTCGACCAGTGGTGTGTTATCGATTGCGATGCCGGGCCGATTCTTGATATGACAGGCGCCTTCAACAACAAAGCCCACTCAAAGGACTGACCCGCCATGACCGCCCACGCCACCGCCTTCCACGCCCTGCACCACGCCCAATTGCTGATCCTGCCCAACGTTGCCGATGCCGGCGGTGCGCGCCTGGTGGCGCAACTGGGCAGCCAGGCCGTCGCCACCAGCAGCGCCGCAGTCGCCTGGACCCATGGCTACAAGGACGGCAATCAACTGCCTCTGCCGTTGCTGGTGAGCACCGTGCAGTCCATCGCCCGCGTCATCGATGTGCCGCTGAGCGTGGACATCGAGGCCGGTTATTCCGACGACCCGGAGCACGTGGGCCGGGTGATCAAGGCGGTGATCGACGCCGGTGCCGTCGGGATTAACATCGAGGACGGTGCCGGCACGCCTGAACTGCTGGCCCGCAAGATCGAAGTCGCCCGTCGTGTGGCGGACAACTGTGGCGTGAAGCTGTTTATCAATGCCCGCAGCGACGTGTATTTGAAAGGATTGGCCCCGGAGCCACAGCGCCTTGAAGAACTCCTCAAGCGCGCCGCGTTGTACCAGGGCGCAGGCGCCGACGGGCTGTTTGCCGCCGGCATCCACCTGGAGCACGAAATCCAGCAGCTCTGCCAGGCGACCAACTTGCCGGTCAACGTGCTGGCCTGGGCCGGCCTGCCCGCGCCCGAGACGCTGCAAGCCTTGGGCGTACGCCGCCTCACGGCCGGCTCGAGCATCGCCGAATTCCTGTATGGCGCCATGCACAGCCTGGCCGAAGGTTTCCTGCGAACCGGGAAGCTCGATACCCATGAGCTGAAGTCGTTCACCTACGGCGACTTGAATGGCCGCATGCCGGGTTAAGACGTCCCACGTACCAACGGCATATTGGCGACAATAAATTCGATAAACACCCGCAGCTTGGGCGGCACCTGCCGCCCCGACGGCCACAGCAGGTTGAACTGGCCACCCTCCCAGGTGTAATCCCCAAGCACCTCCACCAGATGCCCGGCCGCCAGCGCCTCGCGCACCACGAAGTCGGCCGCATAAGTCAGGCCTTGGCCTTGCACCGCCAGCTCCATGCGCCCTTCCACCGAATTGCAGATCATCGAGCGCGGCAGCTCAAGCTCCAGCGCTCGCTCGTCGCGGCGCATCTGCCAGGCCTGGAGTTTGCCGGAGGCGGGAAAGCGGAAATGGATGCAGCGATGTGCGTGCAGGTCTTCCGGGCAACGCGGCGTTCCGTTCCGCGCCAGATAATCCGGGGAGCCAACGACCATCATTCGATAAGTGCCCAGCGGACGCGCCGACAGCCCGGAATCCTTCGGCGCACCGCTGCGGATCACTGCATCGAAACCTTCGGCGATCACGTCAGCCAGACGGTCGTTGAAATCCAGGTCCAGCTGGATCTGCGGGTACAACGCCTGGAACTCGCCGAGCATCGCCAGGAACGGCCGGGCAATCATCGGCAGGCCAACCCGCAGCGGTCCCTGTGGCGCGGCAAGGGTTTGCGACAGCTCTTCACCCGCCACTTCCAGCTCCGCCAACACCCGCCGGCAGCGCTCGACAAACTGCGTGCCCTGGGCCGTGAGGGTGATGCTGCGGGTGCTGCGATGGAACAGCCGCACACCAAACTTTGCCTCCAGCCGGGCAATGCTTTTGCTCACCGCCGACGCCGAAATGCCCAGCGCCCTGCCCGCGCCGACAAAGCTGCGGGCTTCAGCCGCCGCAACAAATACGCCGATGGCATTCAGGCTTTCCATACGCTCACCCATTAAGGACTCTGGAGTCCATTCTAAACAGAACTAAAGCCTGTTTTTCCGCTAATTGTTCACGCCTATGGTGGTGGCTTGTTCCCCAGCCACAGGCTTTTTCCCATGAAGATTTTACTTACCGGTGCCAATGGTTTCGTCGGCGGCAGCGTTGCCCATCACTTGATCGCCCAAGGGCACAGCGTGCGCGGCTTGCTGCGGGACCCGCAGAAAGCCGAACGCCTGCAAGCCCAGGGCATCACTCCAGTGATTGGCAGCCTGGATGATCGCCAATTACTGATCGACGAAGCTCGCCAAGCCGATGCGGTGATTGATGCCGCCAACAGCGACCACGCCGGCGCCGTCGACGCGTTTATCGAGGCGCTGCAGGGCTCCGGCAAACTGCTGATCCACACCAGCGGCTCCAGCATCATCGGCGATGATGCGTTGGGTAATATGCTGTCAGAACACATCTTCGACGAAGACACGCCGTTCATCATCGAGGCCCCCAAGCAAGCCCGCTACGACATTGACCTGCGCATGATGGCTGCCGCCGACCTGGGCATTCGCAGCGTGGTGATCTGCCCGAGCAATATCTATGGCGTGGGCCATGGCCTGACCAATCACAGCTTCCAGCTGCCGTTCCTGATGGCCCGCGCCCGGGAAACCGGGGTGATGCGTATCGTCGGGGCCGGTGTCAATCGCTGGTCCAACGTGCACATTGACGACGTCGCGCAACTGTTCCTGCTAGCCGTGGAAAAGGCCCCGGCCGGCGCGTTCTACTTTCTGGAAAACGGTGAAGCGTCATTCATCGACATGGCCGCCGCACTGGCCAAGCGCATGAACCTGGGCGCGGTGCAGTCATGGCCGGCCGACGAAGCCGAACGACACTGGGACCCGATGCATGTGCACTACACCTTCGGCACCAATAGCCGGGTCAAGGCCAAGCGTGCTCGCGCCGAGCTGGGTTGGGCGCCGCGGCACGCTTCGATCCTCGACTGGATCGGCAGCGAGATGCCGCTATGAGCCGAGTCTGGATGATTACCGGCAGCGCTGGCGGCCTGGGTGCCGGCATCGCCCGCGCGGCGCTGGACCACGGCGACCAGGTGGTGGCGACTGACCTTGACTTGGCCCGCCTGGATCAAACCTACGGCGGCGACCAGGTGATGACCGCCGCGCTGGACATCCGCGATGAGCAACAGGCCGAAACGGTGGTGGCCGCCGCCATCGCACGATTCGGACGCATCGATGTGCTGGTCAATAACGCCGGCTACGGACAGTTCGGGCCATTCGAGGAAGTCGAGCCCGAGGCCATCGAGCGTCAGTTCGCGACCAACGTGTTCGGCACCTTCAACGTCACCCGCGCAGTGCTGCCGGTGATGCGCCGCCAGCGCAGCGGGCACCTTGTGATGATGTCGTCCAATGGCGGCTTCAAGGGCGTGCGTGGGGCCTCGATGTATTCGGCGTCGAAGTTTGCGATTGAAGGGTTTTCTGAAGCCCTGGCCGAGGAAGTCGCCGAGTTCGGCATCCGCCTGACGCTGTTGGAGCCCGGGGCGTTTCGTACTGACTTTCTCGACAGCCGCACGCTCAAGCTCGGCACCCGGGCACTTGAGGATTACGCCGAATTTCGCGCCCGCACGCTGGCGGTCTTCGAGGCTCGTAATCACCGGCAAATCGGCGACCCGTACCGACTCGGCCTGGCGGTTGTGCAATTGGCGGCTCTGGCAGCACCGCCGTTGCGCTTCGTCGCTGGCAGCGATGCGCTGAGTGTCGTCGAAGCCAAGCTGGACCAGGTTCGCGCCGATCTTGAACGCTGGCGCTCGCTGTCCACCTCCACCGATTTTCCTCAATAAAGGCCTCTGTCATGACTGACCTCATCACCCGCGTAGAACAGCTGGAAACCCGCTTCGCCCTGGAGCGCCTGATCAGTGAGTACGCCCACGCCTTCGACGCCCGCGACGAAACACTGCTGCGCAGCATCTGGCACGACGACGCACGGCTGGACCTCGGTGCCGCGTTCGGCTGCCATGACGGCGTCGCCGCGATCATTGCTTCCGCCCACCTCAACTGGGCAGCCATGCCGCATATGCATCACTGGATGGCCAACCCGCTGATCGACATCAGCGGCGATACCGCCAGCGCGAGGGTTGCGGTGGATTGCCTGTGCACCCATAACGAACTGGGGCAGGTGCAGATCAGCGGTCTTTATCACGATCGGTTCGAACGCCGGCAAGGGCAATGGGCGTTCAGCGAGCGGCGCTTTGAGCTGCATTTCCTGACACCACTGGCCGCCTGGAAGCCGGTGGCAGGGCTGGAGGCGTAGATCCATGCTCGACAAGGGTAGCGTGTTTGGCCGATTATTCGTGTCCGCCAAACGCCACCCGCCTTGAAGCAGGAGCCTTGTACCTTGAGTTCGCAGAAAACCGTGACCGTTACACCGCCCAACTTTCCATTGAACGGCAAGGTAGCGCCCCCCGGCTCCAAATCCATTACCAACCGTGCCTTGCTGCTGGCGGCCCTGGCCAAGGGCACCAGTCGCTTGAGCGGCGCGCTGAAAAGCGATGACACTCGCCACATGTCGGTGGCCCTGCGGCAGATGGGCGTGGTGATCGATGAACCGGACGACACCACGTTCGTCGTCACCAGCCTGGGCAAGCTGCAATTGCCGGCGCAGCCGTTGTTTCTCGGCAACGCCGGCACGGCGATGCGCTTCCTCACCGCTGCCGTGGCCACTGTACAAGGCACCGTGGTGCTGGACGGCGATGCCTACATGCAAAAACGCCCGATCGGCCCGCTGCTGGCGACCCTCGGCCAGAATGGCATCCAGGTCGACAGCCCAACCGGTTGCCCACCCGTGACCGTCCATGGCACTGGCCGCGTGCAAGCCAAGCGTTTCGAGATCGACGGCGGCCTGTCGAGCCAGTACGTGTCGGCGCTGCTGATGCTGGCGGCGTGCGGCGAAGCCCCGATTGAAGTGGCACTGACCGGCAAGGACATTGGCGCCCGTGGCTATGTCGACCTGACCCTGGACTGCATGCGCGCCTTCGGTGCCCAGGTAGACATCGTCGATGAAAGCACCTGGCGCGTGGCCCCGACCGGCTACACCGCCCACGACTACCTGATCGAGCCTGATGCTTCCGCCGCCACCTATTTGTGGGCTGCCGAAGTGTTGACCGGCGGCCGCATCGACCTCGGTGTCGCCCCGCAGGATTTCACCCAGCCCGATGCCAAGGCCCAGGAAGTGATCGCGCAGTTCCCGCACATGCAACCGGTGGTTGTCGGTTCGCAGATGCAGGACGCAATCCCCACCCTCGCCGTGCTCGCCGCGTTCAACAACACGCCGGTACGTTTCACGGAACTGGCCAACCTGCGGGTCAAGGAATGTGACCGGGTGCAGGCCCTGCATGACGGCCTGAATGAAGTCCGTCCGGGCCTGGCGACCATTGAAGGTGATGATTTGCTGGTGGCCAGCGATCCGGCCCTGGCGGGCACCACGTGCAACGCGCTGATCGACACCCACGCCGACCACCGCATCGCGATGTGCTTTGCCTTGGCGGGCTTGAAGGTCTCGGGGATCAGGATTCAGGACCCGGACTGCGTCGGCAAGACCTATCCCGAGTACTGGAAAGAGCTGGAAAGCCTTGGGGTTCATCTGACCTGGTAAGCCAACGGCGCCGGTAACGGGAGGGAGACTGCATGACGATTCGCCAACCCTGCCCACCCGGCGTCTGCGACTGCAATCGTGAGCAACTGCTCAACCTTCTCGGCGCCGATGCACGCATCCTGCACCTGACGCGCCAGGAAGAAAAACGCCTGCTCGAACGCCTCGAAAACCTGCAAAGCCTGCCCGATCTTGAGCGCATGCAACAGCTGATGTACCAGCAACTGGGCATTCGCGTGCATATCGCGCCGGGCCATACGGAAGTGAAGACGATGCGCGGGATTCAGATCGTTATCGATGACTTGCCGGGGTTGTGTCGCAAGACCCGGCAGTCGATTCCAGCGGCGATTCGCAAGGGCATGGAGAAGCGCCCGGAGATTGCGTATCGGTTGCTGGATGCTCATGACTTGTTTCGCGAGGGTTGAGGGCCGCGTTCCATTTGCGGCGATTTTCACGCTTGAGTCTGCGGGCCGTTTTGTATTCGAGGCGAGCCTGGGCCATCTCCTGAGTACGCGGGGGCCGAAAGCCGGCTTTGTAGCGCTGGCGTTCGTGACGAAGTAGAACGAGTTCTGCGCGCGTTTGGCGGTGGCGGTGGGTATTGAGCAGGTAGAGGCTTAGCAGCGGGAACAACAGCCCCGTTGTGTAGATAAAAGGATGGGGCTGATAGCTGTAGGTGAACAGCACAATGAAAAAGCTCATCACACAACTGCCTGCCAGTATCCAGACGCCCCAGGCGCGACCTCGGAGGATAAGAAAGTTGCCCGCTGACAAGATAATGGAAGCGATGCCCACATCCAGTCCCGTGTAACTACGATAAGCAGGCACGCCTCGCATGTAGGTACTACCCATCGACGACCCCGCTACCGCAAGAGCAAAAAGCGCAAACATAAAAGCACTGATGAAAACAGGGAAATAGTGAGCCATAAAAGCTCTAGGGGAATTTCTCAGCTCCATTATTCAAACTCTTCATATAGGCCGATGGCCAGTGTCCGGATATTCCCGGAGACGCCGCTGCCTATGACACTCATGGTTGCACCCACTCCTGCCCCCGCAATCGCCGAGTCAGCATCGATCGCGGCAAACAACCGGCCGAGGTCGATACTGCCTTCGATCCGTTCGCGGGTGGTGCGATAGGCAGCTGGAAAACCGTCCTTCAAGACGCTGGAAGTCATTCCTTTACTCCTGGATTCCACGAGAGCGCAAAGAGTAAGACTGAGCCGCCTGAAAGGTTGTCAGAAAGGTCCTCCTTTCCAGACTGACATTTCCCGATCACCTCTCCATACCTTGTGGGCAATCATTCCAATTGGAAAAGTACGCCCGTGCTACTAATTCCCTCTTCCCCCCGCAAACGACCACTCATCCGCCGCCGTCGTTGTAATCACCACCATCACATCCTCAGGGCTCAGCCCAATCGTAGCCTCCAGCCGCTCCACCAACACCTGGTAAAACCGCCGTTTGGTCTCGGTATCACGAGGTTTACCGCCCGTGATCGCGATGAGTACATAGTCGTGGCTGCGCGGGCCGCCCAAATAGTTGGGGTCGATGATCATCTCGCCAATTTCGTGCTGGTGGATCACGTGGAAGCGATCCGCGTCAGGAATCTTGAAGCTCTCAACCAGGGCGTCATGCAATTCCTGTGAAAGCGCTTGCAGATACTCAGGGGATTTCCCGCGGTGCAAGGAGATTCGGGCGTAAGGCATGGTGGTTACTCCGCAGGATGGATGGCTGCCAACAGGTTCAGCGCCGACGCCGCTGTCGGCCAGCCGGAGTAAAACGCCAGGTGAGTGATGACTTCACCCAGTTCCTCGACGCTCAAGCCATTGCCAACCGCCCGCTGCAAGTGAAACGGTAGTTGCTCCAGACGGTACATCGCCACCAGTGCCGCCACGGTGATCAGGCTGCGCTCCCTGGGCGACAGGCCCTCGCGCTCCCAGATATCGGCGAACAGCACGTCGCGGGTCAGCTCGGTAAATTTGTTGCTCATGGGCGCTCGCTCCGACAATTCAGTTGACGGGCAAAAACTAGCAAGCCAGGATCATTCCGAATATCAGATTTAATAGCATCCACCATCCCGTTTTAATGGACCATTCAATGCGCCGCCCCACCTTCGACCTTGATGTACTGCGCACCTTCGTCACCGGCGTCGAGCTGAACAGCTTTGCCAAGGCGGCGGATCGCCTGGGCCGTTCGACTTCAGCCGTCAGCGCGCAATTAAAGAAACTCGAAGAACAGGTCGGCACGCCGGTGCTGAGCAAATCCGGGCGCGGGCTGGTGCTGACGCCGGTGGGTGAAGCGCTGCTCGGCCACGCCAGGCGGTTGCTGGACCTCAATGACACTGTCTTCAGCAGCCTTAACGAAACCCAAACCGCAGGCACTTTGCGCCTCGGTTTACAGGAGGATTTCGGCGAGCATGTGCTCAGTGACATCCTGCGGCGCTTCGCCAGGCTTTATCCGATGATCAGCCTTGAAGTGCGGATAGGCCGCAATGCCGAGCTGTTGACCCTGATCGACAGCGCGAGCCTGGACCTGGCGCTGACCTGGGAAACCGGTCAGACATCGTCCTGCCGCACCCGCCTGGGGCAAACACCCATGCACTGGATCGGGCCCCGGGACAAGCCCCAACTACCGCGCGCCGAAGACGCGCCGCTGCCGCTGGTGATGTTCGAGGCACCCTGCGTATTGCGCAGCGCTGCCACCGAAGCCCTGGACCGCGCCGGCATTGCCTGGCGCATTGCCTTCACCAGCCCCAGCGTGGGTGGGATCTGGGCGGCGGTCGATGCCGGGTTGGGTGTGACCTTGCGCACCCGTATCGGTTTGCCTGCGCACCTGCGTGTACTCGACGGTCTGCCGCCGGTGTCGTCCCTTGGCTATGAATTGCATTGCAGCCATCCAGCGCCAGGCGCTGCGGTCGAACAGCTGGCAGCGCTCATACAGAGCAGCCTGGTTTAGGCGGTTTCGCAGGGTTGCAGAGTGACGAACAGTTGTCGCCCCAACTTCGTCGCCGTCTCCAGATGCTGTTCGGCAGCGCCGCTTTCCGAGTCCAGCAGCAGCTCGGATGTCAGCACTTTCGCACCGCAGTAATCAAAGATCCCATGGTCGATTTGCGTGCGCATGGCGTCGGCATAGCCGTGGCGTTCAAACACCCCTTCGTCCGCCCCGCCAACGCCCAGTAAGTGCACCTGCAAGTGGCCGAGTTTTTTCACCACCTTCGTCTCAAGGCTGTAGTCGATCGCCCAACCGTTGACGAATACCCGGTCGATCCAGCCCTTGAGCAAGGCCGGCATCGACCACCAGAAGATCGGGTACACCAGCACCAAGGCGTCGGCGCGGTCGAGTCGGGCCTGTTCGGCCAGTACGTCGGCCGGCGGCGTGGCGCGGGTGCGATGCACTTTATGGTCGGCGGCGTTGTAACGCGGGTCGAAACCTTCAGCGGCGAGGTCGGCGATCTCGAAGGTGTGCCCTGCGGCAGTGATGCCGGCAGCAGCCTGTTTGGCGAGGCTGTGGGTGAGGGATTGTGGGTCGTGATGTGCAACAACGATCAGCGCGTGCATGGCAATGACTCCTTCGGGGGGTGGCGATGAGCAGGCAAATTGAGTAGGCTTGAGCTAAGTTACCGCTGGTAAGTTACTTTTGGTATATAAGCATGTCAAGCGATCAATCCCCTGCCCCTCGCCGCCGCTTGTCCCGGGATGACCGGTTGCGCCAGCTGCTCGACGTGGCCTGGCAACTGGTGCGAGAAGAAGGCACCGATGCCCTGACCCTGGGGCATCTGGCTGAGTTGGCCGGCGTTACAAAGCCGGTGGTGTATGACCATTTTGGCGATCGCGCGGGGCTGTTGGCCGCGCTGTATGAAGATTTCGACGCCCGTCAGAACCAGGTATTTGCCGCCGCAATCGAGGCCAGCGAACCCACCCTGGACGACCGCGCGTGGGTCATCGCCTCGTGCTATGTCGACTGTGTGTTGCTGCAGGGACGTGAAATTCCGGGCGTGATTTCCGCCTTGGCTGGCAGCCCGGAACTGGAAAGCATCAAGCGTGAGTACGACGTGATATTCCTCGGCAAGTGCCGCGATGCCCTCGCCCCTTTTGCCGTGGACGGTGTGATAACCCAGGCCGGTTTGAGGGGGATGCTGGGCGCAGCGGAAGCCTTGTCCCATGCCGCAGCGAGCGGGGAAATCAGCGCGCTGGAGGCACAGGAGGAGCTGTTTGCGAGCATCAAGTCGATGGTGAGTCGAGGAGCGCGTTAGCCCAGCCTTGCGTGCACAAACATCCGAGCCTTGTGGGTCATCTGGTCGAAGTGACGATCACGCTGTTTTTCGGCATCGACCATCGCCCGCTTGCCGTGCTTTTGCAGGAGGTAGGTGTGGATCTGCCGCACCTCCAGCGAGCTGTAGATCGACGCCACATCCAGCAACCCCATCAAGCCGTCAGTGCTGTAGTCGCGGGTGTTCATCAACACCTGGGTACCGCGCACACCGCGCAGTTGAAAACCCATTGACTCGAACGCCGGGACCTTCTCCACTGCGCAGGTCAGTTCGGCATGGGGGTAGCGGGCCAGCATGTCCTGCATCATCGCCCGCGCCACGCCTTTGCGCCGATGGCTGGCGTGCACCGCCATGTAAGCCACGCCGCACGCCTCGGGATCGTCCTTCACCGGCAGGTACAGCAGGAAGCCGATCACCTGCTCCTGCGCGTCCAGCGCGACGATCAATTCCACCGCAATGCCCTTGGACCCGCCCAGCGCTTCCAGGTACAGGTGCACCTCGTAGCCGATGGCGTACTGGTAGACGTTGTACAGCAGGTTGCTTGGCGGGATGGCGACCATGCTGATGTCCGTCAGGTAGTCGACCACCATCTGCAGGATCTGCGCGTTGATCGGCTCGGGGCATGGGGTTTCGTAATGGGTAAGGCTGAACATTTGAATTCCTGGTGTTTCATTTTAAGGCCCGGCGGATTGTACCTGCTGAAGGGCCGCCGTGGACCCGCAAGCACCCATTGTGGCGAGGGAGCTTGCTCCCGCTGGGCTGCGTAGCAGCCCCATTAAGCGCACCGCGTTCTTTTCGCGGGAAACAGGATGCAGGTTTTGGGGCTGCTTCGCAGCCCAGCGGGAGCAAGCTCCCTCGCCACAGGGGGAGCTGGATGTCCGGGCTCGGCTCATTGCGCACATACCTCCCGCAGGCAACCGCGCAGCCAGCGATGGGCCAGGTCGGCGTCCAGGCGCGGGTGCCAGAGCATCGAGACGGTGAAGTCCGGGAACACGAACGGCAGCGCAAAGCGGTAGAGGTCGCTGTGCAGGTTGGCGGTATGCCGCTCCGGCACGCTGGCGATCAGGTCGGTGCTGCGGGCCAGGGCCAGGGCGGTCGAGAAGCCGGCGACGATGGTCACCACGTCCCGGGTCAGCCCGAGCGCTTCAAGGGCTTGATGGATCTGGCCCTGATCACGGCCGCGCCGGGACACGTAGATGTGCTGGCCTTCGGCGAAGCGCTGCGGCGTGACTTCGCCCTGGCTGAGCGGATGGCCCTTGCGCACCACGCCGATAAACCGGTCGCGGAACAGCGCCTGGGTCAGCACCTCTGGGCTGGCGCTGCTGTCGACCACGCCGGTTTCCAGGTCGACACTGCCATCGCGCAGCGGCGTACTGCCTTTGTCCGGCTTGTGCACGAAGCGCAACCGCACGCCAGGCGCTTCCCGGGCGATCCGCGTCAACAGCGCCGGGCCGAAGTTTTCAACAAATCCGTCGCTGGTGCGCAAGGTGAAGGTGCGTACCAGTTGGCTCACATCCAGCGTCGCAGCGGGTCGCAACACCGCTTCGGCGTCCTGCACCAACTGGCTGACCTGTTCGCGCAACGCCAAAGCGCGCGGCGTAGGTACCAGGCCGCGGCCGGCACGGACCAATAACGGATCGCCGGTGGTTTCCCGCAGTCGCGCCAGCGCCCGGCTCATCGCCGACGGGCTCAGGCGCAAGCGTTGAGCGGCACGGGCGACGCTGCTTTCGGCGAGCAACACATCGAGGGTGACCAGCAGATTGAAATCAGGTGTCGACACGGCAAACCTCATAGGGCGTTTGGCGCACGTATAAAGTGCAAATGCTGCGCCTTCCGCCATGTTAGGTGACGGCGTAGATTTCTGACAGCGGTCAAACCCTGGAGCCTCTTGATGAAATCACCTGCACCCCGTGGCGCTCTCGTCGCCCTGTCACTGTCCATGTTGCTGGCGTCCTTGGGCACCAGCATCGCCAACGTCGGCCTGCCGAGCCTGGTGCAGGCGTTTGATGCATCGTTCCAGGCGGCGCAGTGGGTGGTGCTCGCCTACTTGGTGGCGATTACCGCGGTGATCGTCAGCGTCGGGCGACTGGGCGACCTGATGGGCCGCAGCCGCCTGCTCTTGGCCGGGTTGTTGCTTTTCACCGTTGCCTCGGCCCTGTGCGGCATGGCTCCGTCCCTCGGGCTGTTGATTGCGGCCCGCGCCCTGCAAGGCCTGGGCGCGGCGGTCATGATGGCGATGACCATGGCGCTGGTGGGCGGCACCGTGACCAAGGAACGCACCGGCCGCGCCATGGGGTTGCTGGGCACGATGTCGGCCATGGGTACCGCGCTGGGGCCAAGCCTTGGCGGGGTGTTGATCGCGGGGTTTGGCTGGCGCGCGCTGTTTTTCATCACCGTGCCGCTGGGTTTGCTGACATTTGCCCTCGCCCGGCGTTATCTGCGCGTCGACCGCCATGGGCTACAGCCCGCGCAATCCGGGTTCAGTTTCTTGTCGACACTACGGGATTCAACGCTAAGCGCTGGCCTGGCCATGAGCGCGCTGGTATCGGCGGTGATGATGGCGACCTTGGTGGTCGGGCCCTTCTACCTGACCCACGGTGCAGGCCTCGACCCCGCCTGGATGGGCCTGACAATGGCAGTCGGGCCCTGCGTTTCGGCATTGATGGGCATCCCTGCGGGACGCTTGACCGACCGTTTCGGCTGCGGCCCGATGACCATCGCCGGGCTGCTGGCGATGCTGGCGGGGTGCCTGCTGCTCTCCCTGGCGCCGCTGAACCTTGGGGTTGCCGGGTACGTCGCCCCGCTGATCATCCTCACCCTCGGCTACGCCCAGTTTCAAGCCGCCAACAACACCGCCGTGATGAGCGACGTACTGGCAGACCGCCGTGGCGTAGTCGCCGGCTTGCTCAACCTGTCGCGCAATGTGGGGCTGATCGCGGGCGCCTCGGCATTGGGTGCTGTCTTTGCGCACGTTTCAGGTGACCTCTCCACAGCCACTCCCGGCGATGTGGGAAGTGGGATGCAAGCCACGTTCGGCGTGGCATTGGCACTGATTGGTGTAGGTCTTTTCCTGGCCCTACGCGCCCGGTTCCGCGTAACACCTGTCTTGACAAGGTAAAATCGTAACGACTATTGTCTGACAACCTGATTACCAAGGTTTTCTTATGCTTGAGCTCCAGCGCCCTGATTCGCTCGTTATGCGCGTTGTCAGCGCCATTCGTGCAGAAATCGACTCCGGCCAACTGGCGCCCGAAGCGCGCCTGCCCACCGAACAGCAACTGGCTGAACAACTCAATGTCAGCCGTTCGGTGGTGCGCGAAGCGATTGCCCAGCTCAAGGCCGACGGCGTACTGACCGCACGGCGTGGCCTGGGCTCATTTATCTCGCAAACCCCGGCCGGCACCGTGTTCCGCTTCCCGGAAAAAAACGGTCGCCGCCCGGACCTGGCGCAAATGTTCGAAGTGCGCCTGTGGATCGAAACCCAGGCCGCCTCGATTGCCGCCCAACGCCGCGACGCCGCCGACCTGCAGCGCATGAAGACCGCCCTGCAGGAAATGCACGACAAGCGCGCCGACTTCGACGCCGCCGCCCTGGCCGATGTGGAATTCCATCGCGCCATCGCCGAGGCCAGCAAGAACGACTATTTCGTGGCCTTCCATGACTTCCTCAGAAGCCAACTGGCCAGCGCCCGCAAGACCGCCTGGGAAAACTCCGCCACCCGCTTTGTCAGCGGCTCGGCCGATGCCACCCAGGAACACACCGCGCTCTACCAGGCCATCGTCGACGGTGATGCCCAAGGTGCTGCCGCCTGTGCCGAGGCTCACTTGCGCGCCGCAGCAAGGCGCCTGCATCTGGAACTGCCCGCTATCAATTGACCGATCCGAACCCGTTTAAAGCGTGCCGATGGCGCGCTGTTTTTTTAACAAAACCATTAGTCTGACAACCTGATAAGCAGACTGAAATGCGTAGGTACCCAAAACAATGATTTACGACTTTTGCATCATCGGCGGCGGCATCGTCGGTTTGGCCACCGCGATGGAGTTGCTCAAGCGCCAGCCCACCGCCTCGCTGGTGATCCTGGAGAAGGAAAGCCTGCTGGCCAAGCACCAGACCGGCCATAACAGCGGCGTGATCCATGCCGGCATCTACTACGCGCCGGGCAGCCTCAAGGCCGACTTGTGCAAACGCGGCGCCGAAGCCACGAAGCAGTTCTGCACCGAGCACGGGATCAAGTTCGAAGTGTGCGGCAAGTTGCTGGTGGCTTCGACTGATCTGGAAGTACAACGGATGGAAGCGCTGTACGCCCGCTCGCAGCTCAACGGCATGAAAGTCGAACGCCTGGACGCCGACCAGTTGCGCCAGCGCGAACCGAACATCGTCGGGCTGGGCGGGCTGTTTCTCGACGCCACCGGCATTGTCGATTACCGCGAAGTCTGCGAAACCATGGCCCGGGTGATTCGTCGCGCCGGCGGGGAAATCTGCCTGGAACGCACCGTCACTGCGATCGTCGAGGACACCGACAAAGTCACCGTCAGCACCCGGGGCGAAAGCTGGCAGGCCAGGCATCTGGTGGTGTGTGCAGGTTTGCAATCGGACCGCCTGGCCGTGATGGCCGGCGTCAAGATCGACCACCAGATCATCCCGTTCCGTGGCGAATACTTCCGCTTGCCGGAATCGAAGAACACCATCGTCAACCACCTGATCTACCCGATTCCCGACCCGGAGCTGCCCTTCCTTGGCGTGCACCTGACCCGCATGATCGACGGCAGCGTCACCGTTGGCCCGAATGCCGTACTCGGCCTGGGTCGCGAGAACTACCGCAAATTCTCGGTGAACTGGCGCGACGTGGCGCAGTACGCGAGTTTCCCGGGCTTCTGGAAAACCATCTGGCAGAACCTCGGTTCGGGCAGCGTCGAGATGAAGAACTCGCTGTTCAAGTCCGGCTACCTGGAGCAGTGCCGCAAGTACTGCCCATCGCTCAACATCGAAGACCTGCTGCCTTATGAAGCCGGCATCCGCGCCCAGGCCGTGATGCGCGACGGCACCCTGGTGCACGACTTCCTGTTCGCCCAGACCCCGCGAATGCTCCACGTGTGCAATGCGCCCTCACCCGCTGCCACCTCCGCGATTCCCATCGGCTCGATGATCGCCGACCGCATGCTCAAGCCCCACTGACGCACCGCACCACGCCTCACTTTGACAATAAATATAATGACTCATAAGGAAGTACAGAATGACGGCTACAGCCCGCACCCCGGACGTTGAAACCCCCGAGCAAACCAGGAAACGCCTGCGCAAAGTCGCGGCCGCGACGATCTTCGGTTCGATGCTGGAGTGGTATGACTTTTACCTGTACGCCACCATGGCGGCGATTGTGTTCTCGAAGATTTTCTTCGATAACAGCGACCCGAAAGCCGCTACGCTGATGGCGTTTTCCACCTTTGCCATCGGCTTCATCGCGCGCCCGTTCGGCGGCATTCTGTTTGGCTACCTGGGCGACAAGTTCGGGCGTAAACAAGTGCTGGTGCTGACCTTCTGCATGATGGGCGTGTGCACCACACTGATCGGGCTGATCCCCAGCTACGCCTCCATCGGCATCTGGGCGCCGATCGTGCTGGTGTTTATCCGCATCATCCAGGGCCTGGGGGCCGGTGCCGAACTGTCCGGCGCGGCGGTTACCTCCTACGAGCACGCCTCAGAAGGCAAGCGCGGCAGCCAGGGTGCATGGCCGGCGCTCGGGCTGAACCTGGGCTTGCTGCTGTCGTCGCTGACCGTGTACCTGCTGACCATCAACGGCAATGAATTCCTGCTGGCCGGCGGCTGGCGGATTCCGTTCATTTGCAGCATCGCGCTGGTGGGTGTGGGCCTGTGGGTGCGCAACAGCATCCCGGAAACCCCGGAATTCAAGGAACTGAGCAAGGAAACCGCAAAGGCCAAGGCGTCGCCGCTCAAGGCGCTGTTCAAGAACGACCTCAAGGGCCTGGCCGTGGTGTTCTTCGTGGCGATTGGCTACAACGCGTTGAGCTACATCTTCAAGACCTTTTCCCTGGCTTACCTCACCCAGTTCAAGGGTGTCGATGTGCACGTCACGTCGCTGTCGGTGACCATTGCCAGCCTGATCGCCATCGTCGCCGTGCCATGCTTCGGCTGGTTGTGCGACAAGTGGAGCAGCAAGACCGTGCTGATGCTCGGCGGCCTGCTGTCGCTGCTGTTTGCCTACCCGTTCCTTGCGCTGCTCAATACCGGTGAAAGCCTGATGATCTACGTCGCCATTGGCGTGGGCACCGGCATCCTCGCGCCGATGATGTTTGCGCCGCAGGGTTCGTTCCTGAGCCGCCAGTTCCCGACCCAGACCCGCTCCTCGGGCTTTGGCACCGGGCGGGAAATCGGCACCGCGATCGCAGGTGGCCTGGCGCCATTAGGGGCGTTGTCGATGGTGGCGGCGTCGGCCACTCACTCCACTGATGGCGTTGTGATAATCCTCGCGATCTCGTCCCTGCTGGTGGTGGTGTTCGCCTTGTGCGATCAGGGCCGTAAACACTCGGCATTCAAGAACTGAGGCAAAAAGTTCGGACCAACGGGTGCATGGATGCCCCTTCATCGCGCATCATGGGCACTTTCAAGCTCAAGGGAAACGTCCATGCGCGTTCTGTCATTGATGATGGGTCTTACGACGCTGGCCGCCAGTCTGGTGTTTACCACCCAGGCGCAGGCGGGTGAAGAAAGCCTGTTGGTCGACTCGATCAATCAATACCGCAGCCAGGTCCAGCGCTGCGGCAACCAGGGTTCCCAGGAATTGCCACCGCTGGCCAGCGACACGCGGCTGGTGTTGCCGGTCAACAGTGTCGGCGACTTGCAGCAGGCGCTGGCGCGAGCGGCGTACCCGATGGTCAACGTCCAGGCCATCAGCCTGTCCGGGCCCAGGAACGCCGAAGCCGCGATGAAAGCCGTGCGCGAAAGTTTTTGCCGGGTGGTGCTCGACCCGCAGTTCATTGATATCGGCGTGAGCAACAGCGGCCAGGACTGGCGCATCGTGCTGGCCCGCCCGCTGCTGACCAGCGGCCTGGGCGAGACCCAGACCGAAGGCAAGAAGGTGCTCGACCTGATCAACACCGCCCGCCAGCAACCACGCCAATGTGGCGCCCAGGCCTTTGCCGCCACCACGCCCCTGAGCTGGAACGAAGCACTCGCCAACGCCGCCGCCGGCCACGCGCGCAACATGGCCAACGGCAACTTCTTCGATCACCTGGACCACGATGGCCGCACCCCGGGTGACCGGGCTGAACTGGCAGGCTACATCGGCCAGCAGATCGGCGAGAACATCGCTGCCGGCATGGACACCCCACGCAAGGTGGTCGACGGCTGGCTGGCCAGCCCCGGGCACTGTGCCAACCTGATGAACCCGCAGTTCCGCGAAATGGGCGCCGCCTACGCCATGGACCCGAAAAGTGATGCCGGCATCTACTGGACCGGGTTGTTTGGCGTGCAGCAGCAATAACGGTTTGTATCCCAACGTATCTTCCCGGCGAGGCGACACACTGCGAGGTGCAGGCCCCCGGCGATGACACATTGCGGATACGCCGGCGCGGTTTCCTGTGCACACCGGCCCACCCCGGGCCACTTGCGAGGAAACCGTCATGTCCCAGAACAGCACCGTGCTCTACACCGGCAGAACCCACACCACCGGCGGGCGTGAAGGCGCGTCCCACAGCGATGACCTGCACCTGGACATCAAGCTGTCGCCGCCCGGCTCCAAGGCGCCCGGCACCAACCCCGAGCAACTGTTTGGTGCCGGCTGGTCCGCCTGCTTTATCGGCGCAATGGGCAAAGCCGCACAAACCCTTCACATCCGCCTGCCCGCCGACACGGCAGTGAGTGCCGAAGTGGACCTGGTGAACAGCCCGGAAGATGGCTATTACCTGCAGGCGCGCCTGCGGGTCAGCCTGCCGGGTATCGAACACTCGGCCGCCCAGGCACTGGTGGACCGTGCCCACCAGACGTGCCCGTATTCCAAGGCCACCCGCGGCAATATCGCGGTAACGATTACGGTGGCCTGAAGGGAGCTCAGCGAAGCATTATCCGGCCGAGACACTAAAGTGCCATCTAGTGGATAATCCCGCTGAACTGGCTGAGTCCCGGGATGTCTGTAGCTTGGCATCCCTACCTCAGCGAACCGTGGCAAGAAGGCGTTCACCGAATGACAAACTGGCTGCAAGGCGGCGGCGAAATGGCCGAACGGGTCCGGCATCACGACTGGGCCAATACGCCATTGGGGCCTTTGGAACACTGGCCGGACGTACTGAAGACCACCGTCGCCCTGTGCCTTGCCTCCAGTTTCCCCCAGGCGATCGTCTGGGGGCCTGCGCTGATCACGCTTTACAACGACGGGTTTATCCCGATTCTCGGCGACAAGCCTGATGCCCTCGGGCGGCCATTCAACGAGATCTGGCAGGAAGCCTGGCCCCAGATCAGTCCGATCGCGGATGCCGCCTTCGCAGGTGAAGCCACCTTTATCGAAAACTTCCCGCTGACGATCGAACGCGGCGGCGCGCCGGAGCAGGCGTACTTCACCTTCTGCTACAGCCCGATCCGCGACGTACAGGGCAAGGTGGTCGGCATGCTCGACACCGTGACCGAAACCACCACCACCGTGGTTTTGTCCCAGCGCCTGGCCGAGCTGAATGCAAGCCTGGAGCAGCGCGTCACCGAAAGGACCACCCTGCTGACCCAGACCGAAGCCGCCTTGCGTCAATCGCAAAAGCTTGAAGCCATCGGCCAGTTGACCGGTGGCGTGGCCCACGACTTCAACAACCTGCTGACCATCATTCGCTCATCCGTCGACTTCCTGCGGATGCCGAGCCTGTCCGAAGAGCGTCGCCAGCGCTACATGAGCGCGGTCACCGACACCGTGGACCGGGCCGGCAAATTGACCAGCCAGTTGCTCGCATTTGCCCGGCGCCAGCCGCTGAACCCGGAAGTGTTCGATGCAGGCCTGCGGGTGAAAAACATCGGCGAGATGCTCGAGACGGTGACTGGCGCGCGGATTCATGTGCACGTCGAACTGCCCGGGCAGCCGTGCTACATCCGCGCCGACTCCAGCCAGTTTGAAACCGCCCTGATCAACATCGCCCTCAACGCCCGGGACGCGATGAACGGCCAGGGTAGCCTGACCCTGCGACTGGACGCCGATCAAGCACTGCCGAGCATCCGTGGTGACGCCGGTTCACGCCAGGCGTTCATCGCCATTTCACTCACCGACACCGGTAGCGGGATTCCCGGGGAGACGTTCGAGCGCATCTTCGAACCCTTCTTCACCACCAAGGAAGTCGGCAAGGGCACCGGCCTGGGACTGTCCCAGGTGTTCGGCTTCGCCAAGCAATCGGGCGGCAACGTCGATGTGGCCAGCCAGGTCGGCCAGGGCACGGTGTTTACCCTGTACTTGCCGCAAGTGGTACCTGAAGAGAGCTTCCAACGAGACACCCCGGACACCTGCGGGTTGATCACCGAATGCGCCCAGCGCCATATCCTGGTGGTGGAAGACAACCTGGAAGTGGGCCGCTTTGCCAATCAGATCCTCCAGGACCTCGGCTACCAGACCACCTGGGCAACCAATGCCGAACAGGCGCTGGAACTGGCCGGCGCAGACGCGTTGGGGTTCGATGCAGTGTTTTCCGATGTGGTGATGCCCGGCATCACCGGGGTGGCCCTGGCCAGGGAACTGCGACGCCGCCGGCCCGGCCTGCCGGTGGTACTGACCTCGGGCTACAGCGAGGAGCTGGCGGAAAGCGGCTATGAAGGCCTGGTGTTCCTGCCCAAGCCCTACTCGGCCGACCAGGTCTCGCAGGTGCTGGCCAAGGCGCTGCTCAAGGGCTGAGGCCTATTCCGCGACGGCCACCTGGTTACGCCCGAGGGCCTTGGCGCGGTACAGCGCCTTGTCTGCGGTGTTCATCAGGCCGTGCAGGTCCTGGTCCACCGCGCGGGCCCAGGCCACGCCGAGGCTGGCGGTCAACCCCTGGACCGGCTCGCTGGTCAGCCCGGCGATGGCCTTGATCAACTGCTCGGCGATGTCCCGCCCGGTCTCCAGCGACGTATCCGGCAGCAACACCGCAAACTCCTCGCCCCCCAGCCGCCCATACACATCGGCCTGGCGAAACGACGCGCTGATCACCCCGCCGATCTGACGCAGCACCTGGTCCCCGGCCTGGTGGCCGTAGGTGTCATTGATGTCCTTGAAGTGGTCCATGTCCATCATCAGCGCGCACAACGGCTGCTGGTTATGCCGGCACTGTTCGTAGAGCAACTGCGCATGCTCGAAAAACGCCCGGCGGTTCATCAGGCCGGTGAGTTCGTCGGTTTGTGCGGCGCGGGCGGAGATGTTGTGGGCACGTTCCATTTGCCGGGTCAGGCGAAAGGCTTTTTCCAGGGCATCCGACAGCTTGCGCGTGGCGCCACCGACAAACGAAGAGAACACCAGCACCGCCAGGGCCATGCCGACTTGCATCGACGACGGTTGAAACAGCAGCCACAGGGTGCACGGCAACAGTACCAGGCCCATGGAGACCAGGGTCATGTAGCGATAGGCCGAATAACACGAGACTGCGCTGACCGACATGCCCACGGTGAACAACATCACCAGGGCCTGGGACAGGCGGTCGTCGGTGGGCATCAGGGCGAATGCGCCGATGCCCCAGACCCCGGCCGACAACATCAGCGTTACCCAGTAGCGCCGCTCCCAGCGCGCGGGGGTGCGTTCACTGTTGGGGCAGCGAAACCAGTCCAAGAACATCCACACCCGCAGCAACGACGTCCCCGCCAATACCACCAGCCAGACCAGCATTACCCGGTGATCAAAACGTTCCCAGCACAGCCAGCACAGCATGGCGGCCGCCATATAACTGCCGAACACTGCAGAGAATGACTGGCGAAACAGCTGGTGCAATCGATCTGTTCGTACCTGCTCCTCGATGAAGCAATCCTGGTCCTGCCCACGCCCAAGGCCATTCATTTGGTCCGCCTGATCTTACTGCCGCGACAAAGTGCCATTGTGGCATCCTGCCAGTAGCCCTAACAACTGAATCAAGCGTGCTAGAGCGCCGAAAGCAGGATAAATATAGGTGAACACCTTCTCGCTCGCTCCAAGGATCAGAGTCCACCCATGAATACCCACCCGATTACCACCGAACGCCTGATTCTCAGGCCCGCAGCGGCCGACGATGTGGCCAGTGTATTTGCCATTTATGGCGATCCCGAGACCAACCGCTACAACCCGGCGGGCCCCTTGACGGACCTGGGCCAAGCCGAGGCCGCCCTGGCTCGCTGGCTGCTGCACTGGACAGAACATGGTTTTGGCCAATGGGCGATTACTACACTAGAGGCGCCGGACCGCGTGATCGGCTTTGGTGGCATCACCTTGTACCCCTACAACGACGTTGAGCGGATCAACCTGGGCTACCGCTTTGCGGTCAGCGCCTGGGGCCAGGGCTTTGCAACCGAGATTGCCAGGGCGGCGTTGCAGTTTGCGTTTGTCGAACTGGACCAGCCGCAGGTGTACGGCGTGGTGCGTCCGGCGCATACAGCGTCGATCAAGGTGCTGGAGAAAATCGGCATGCAGTACATCGATGAGCTGGACGATGTACCCGGTCAGGCGCCGAGCCTGGTGTATGTGGCCCGGCGGGCCCTCTGACCTTGTATCGCAGTGTGTCCAAACACCGCTGCGATACAAAACCTTTAACCCACGGGTTTTCTCGAAACAGACGGGATACACAACTACGTTCAACTGTGAGCCAGGCACACCACCCGCCGCCGGAGACTCACCATGCACACACAGTTGAACCCCCCACCCCGCCGCCTGATGGGCGCGTCGCTGCTGGCCTTTGCGCTGTTGCAGTTCGGTGCCCTCGGCGTCGCCAGTGCACAGGACGCGCAAGCACCGGCGGCTGCCAGCGCAACTGCCCACAGCGCGCTCGGCCCGTTGAAGCATGTGAAAGCCGGCTTGCTGGATGTGGCCTACGCCGAAGTCGGCCCGGCCGATGGCCCGGTGGTGATCCTGCTGCATGGCTGGCCCTACGACATTGACAGCTACTCCGAGGTAGCGCCGCTGCTGGCTGCCCAGGGCTACCGGGTGCTGGTGCCTTACGCCCGCGGCTATGGCGATACCCATTTCCTGTCGGCAAAGACCCTGCGCAACGGCCAGCCGGCCGCCCTCGCCGTCGACCTGATCGACTTCATGGACGCGCTGAAGATCAAGCAGGCCGTGCTCGGCGGCTATGACTGGGGTGCGCGCACCGCCGACATCGTCTCGGCGTTGTGGCCTGAGCGGGTCAAGGCGCTGGTATCGGTCAGCGGCTACCTGATCGGCAACCAGGCCGCCGGCAAGAACCCATTGCCGCCCAAGGCCGAGTTGCAATGGTGGTACCAGTTCTACTTCGCCACCGATCGCGGCGCCGCCGGCTATGCGAAAAACACCCACGACTTCGCCAAGTTGATCTGGCAGATCGCCTCGCCAAAATGGGCATTCGACGACGCCACCTTCGACCGCAGCGCCAAAGGCCTGGACAACCCCGACCACGTCGCCGTATCGATCTTCAACTACCGCTGGCGCCTGGGGCTGGTGCAGGGCGAGAAAAAATACGCTGCGCTGGAACAGAAACTGGCCACTGCACCCTCCATCAACGTACCCACCATCACCATGGAAGGCGACGCCAACGGCGCGCCGCACCCGGCCGCAGAGGACTATGCCAAACGCTTTACCGGCAAGTACGAATACCGGCTGATCAGCGGCGGCATCGGCCACAACCTGCCGCAGGAAGCACCGCAAGCCTTTGCCAAGGCTGTGATCGATGCGGACCACCTGTGATGAAGCGCCTGCATCTTGCTGCACTCGTCGCTGCAACAGCTGCCGTGGTGGCCACCGCTACCGGGTTCGCCTTTGGCGGCCCGGCTACCAGCGAGCCTTCGCCGATCTACGGCGTGACCATTCCCGACGGCTACCGTCAATGGGAGCTGATCGCGCCGGCCCAGGAAGCCGACCCGCTGAATGAACTGCGGGTGGTGCTGGGCAATAAAGTGGCGCTCAAGGCGTACCGCGACGGCACGCTGCCCTTCCCCGACGGCACCGTGCTGGCGAAACTGGCCTGGAAGCACGTGCAATCGCCCGAGTTCAAGACCGCGTCGATTCCCGGCGCGGCGACCACCGTGCAGTTCATGGTCAAGGACTCGAAGAAATACGCAGCGACCGGAGGCTGGGGCTTTGGACGGTTCATCAATGGCAAGCCGGTGGACCAGGCGCAGCATGAGACGTGCTTTGCCTGCCATCAGGCGCTGGTGAAGAACCACGATTATGTGTTCACCCGGCTGGCGCCTTAGCGCAATAGCCCTTTTCAACAACAAACGCCGTGGCAACCGGGCATCCCGTAGCAGCTGCCTCGCTTGGGCTCGACAGCTGCTACGTTGAGTGGGGTTTTATCAGGCCGGAACGCCCAGGATGATATGGGACGCCTTGATCACCGCCGTGGCGCTCACGCCCGGCTTCAACCCCAGCTCGGCCACCGCGTCGCGGGTCACGATGGAAAACACCTTCGAACCACCCGCCAACTCGATCACCACTTCCGCATTCACCGCGCCGTCATTCACGCTCAGCACCTTGCCTTCCAGGCAGTTGCGGGCCGACAGGCGGATGTCGCTGGACTCAGTCATCAACATCACCCACGGCGCCTTGATCAGCGCGACCGCTTCCTTGCCTACGGCAATGCCCAGGTTGCGGATGCTTTCCAGGGTCACCACCGCCACCAACTGCTCGCCACCGGGCAGGGTCAACACCACTTCGGCGTTGACCGCGCCGTCCTGGACCTGGCTGACCTGGCCTTTGAATACGTTGCGTGCACTGACTTTCATGGGAACGGTCCTTTTCTTGACTTGTAGGTTAGGAATTGCCGCGCATGATTAAACGTTGCGTTGTGTAAAAACAACTATAGCGCCCTGCTCTGCCTGGAACCCCACGCAAATAAAGAAGGCCGCCCAATGGGCGGCCTTCATCTGGAGCAGTTACCGACGACTGATTAAAACAGCGCGTAGGTGTAGTTGAAGATCAGGCGAGTCTGATCCTGGTCGGCGGTGCCGGTGTTATGGCCGTGGTAGCTGCCGGTACGGAACGTAGTACCGAAGCCTTTCAGCGGGCCTTCCTGCACGACGTAATCAAGACGGAAATCGGTTTCGCGTTCCGACTGATCGCTGCCACCGGCAACCTTGGCCTTGATGTCGCTGCCGTTGAGGTAGGCAATCGAGGCTTTCAGGCCCGGCACCAGGGTTCTGAAGTCATACAGGTACTGACCGAAATTGACCTGCTCGCCCGCACGGGAGAACTGGCCAACCACCGCGTCGGTGAACAGGTAGAAGTCGGAACCGGCCGCGCCTTGGGCGGTTGGATCGGCGATGCTGCCCTGGTTGACCCAGACGAAGCCACCGTCATCACTCACGCCGATATGGCCGAGCATCAACTGGCTGCCGCCCAACTGATAGGTGAAGGCAGCACTGTAGGTTTTGTTGTCGACTTCACCGGCGTGCTTGGCATAGCCGCCGTTGTTGTTGAACGCATAGCCGGCCGAACCGTTTTTGCCGTCGCTGGTGCTGTCGAAATAACGCAGGTCAGTCTTGAACGACTGGTCATTGCCCAATGGCAATACGTGGACCAGGCCAAAATAGTTCTGTTTGTAGAAGTCTTCCAGGTTGGCGTAGTAGTACTGCAACGTCAGGTTTTTAGCGATGACGTTGTCAGAAGAACCAAACGGCTGGTAGTCGACACCACCGAAACGGAAGCTGTCGCTGTCGCGAGTGGCACCGGCCACGCTCAAGCCCGTGGAGTTGCTAGATGCACGACCTTCAGCCTTGTTCAGCTCGCCGCCGGTGAAGGTGACGTTGGGAATGTCCTTGGAGGTCAGGATACCGCCGTCAAAGGTCTGCGGCGCGGCACGGCTGTCGTTGGACACCAGGATCGGCAGGATCGGCGCCAAACCACCGCCCACGTGCAATTCAGTCTGGGAAATACGGAATTTAACGTTGCCGGCTGCGCGACCGAAGCTGTCAGCAGGCTCGGTGCCATTGTTCTTCACCGGGAAGAAGCTGTTGCCGTTACCCGACAGGCCATTGCCCGCTGCGTGGCCATCGCCACCGTCCAGACGCAACGCGCCGAAAGCCATCACGTCGAAACCTACGCCGACGGTGCCCTGGGTGTAACCGGATTTATAGTCGAAACGCAGTACTTGAGCCGCTTCCCGCAGGTCGTTCGCCGTGCCGGAGTGAACGTCGGCGTTGTAGTACATGGTGCGCGAACTGATCGAAGAATGACTGTCTTCGAGGAAGCCGCTATGGCCGTCACCCGTGCCGAGTGAGCCAAGACCAAAGCCGTCTGCGCTGGCGTGTTGTGCAAGGACAGCCGCCGTGATGGCCAACGCTAATGTAGAGAGTTTCATTTACTGCGCCCCTGTGAACATTATTTTTTTACTGTCCTTCGAGCGAATACCGTTGCGGCCCTGCAAACGCTGCGGATTGTGGCATGGGGCCGATGGCGCAGATTGTGAAATTTTTGTCATGTACCGATGAAAAAACCGTCATGAAAAGGCCGTACAAGCCGGCCTTTTTCGAGGGTTGAATGGCCTGCAGTTGTACGACAACCGCTACAGCGCCGTGCGTTGATCAGGCTGGAGTCGGTGGCGAAAATGCGAGAAATGGTAGGCAACCGCCAGCCACATAAACCATGCAGGCATCACGCAAAGGGCCAGGCGGGTATCTGGGCGAAGTGCCAGCAGGCAAAGTACGAACGCCAGGAAGCCAAGTGAAACCCACGCCAACGGCACGCCACCGGGCATTTTGTAGAGGGATTTTTCATGTAGCTCCGGGCACTTTTTCCGATAGGCGATGTAGGACGCCAGGATGGTCGACCAGGTAAAGATCACCAGGATCGCCGAAACGGTGGAGACGATGGTAAAGGCCGTCATCACTTCCGGGACTATAAACAGCAGCAACAAGCCCAGCAGCATCAGGAAGGTGGTAAACGCCAGGCTGATAAACGGCACGCTGTTTTTCGACAGTCGTCGGAATATGCCGGGTGCGTCTCCCAGGTCCGCCAGGCCGAACAACATACGACTCGCCGAAAACACCCCGCTGTTGGCTGAAGAAGCCGCTGAGGTCAGCACCACGAAATTCACAATCCCGGCGGCGGCGGGAAAGCCGGCCACCAGGAACAGCTCGACAAACGGGCTCTTGCTGGGGGACACCTGCTCCCAGGATGTCACCGCAATGATGCAGGCCAAGGCCAGCACGTAGAACAGGATGATCCGCAGCGGAATCGAGTTGATTGCCTTGGGCAGTGTCTTCTCCGGCGACCGGGTTTCGGCCGCCGCCGTGCCGATCAACTCGGTACCGGCAAACGAGAAGATCGCCATCTGGAACCCGGCAAAGAAGCCGAACACGCCATTGGGAAACGCCGCCTGTTTATCCAGCAAATGATTCAGGGAAGCCGTGACGCCGGTGGGCGACACAAACGAGCTGGCAATCAACACCACGCTCACACTGATCAGGGTCACCACGGCGATGATCTTGATGATCGCAAACCAGAACTCCACCTCGCCGAACAGCCGCACCGTCAGCACATTCAAGGCAAACAGGGTCAGCAGCATTGCAATCGCCGGTATCCAGGCCGGCATGTGCGGGAACCAGTACTGGAAAAAGCCCCCGACCACCACCGCATCCCCCACCACCGCCACGCTCCAGCTCAGCCAGTACGACCAGCCAAGAAAAAACGCCGCACGCGGCCCCAGGTAGGCACCGGCAAAGTCGGCGAAGCTCTTGAAGTTCAGGTTGGACAGCAGCAGCTCACCCATGGCGCGCATCACGAAATACACAAACAGCCCGATGATCATGTAGATCAGGATGATCGAGGTGCCGGACAGCGCGATGATCTTGCCCGAGCCCATGAACAGGCCGGTGCCGATCGCACCGCCCATGGCCATCAGTTGGATATGGCGGTTGTTGAGGGTGCGTTGCAAAGCGGGCTTTTCAATCAGCCCGGGCACGGTTGTTTTCATCACAAAACCTCTTGTTATGTTTTTGAGTTTTGGCAGAAAAAAGTCAGGCGTTGTTTATTGTTGGAATGGCATCGGGGTCAGGCGTGTTTGTTCTCGAAACCGTGCAGCACGTTGACCGCGTTGATGCCGATTTCATCGACCATGTAGCCGCCTTCCATCACAAACAGCGTGGGCACGCCGACGCTGGCGATGATCTCGCCGATGCCGAGGAAGTCGCGGCTTTCCAGCAGGAAATGGCTGATGGGGTCGTCCTTGAAGGTGTCGACGCCGAGGGAAATCACCAGCACTTGCGGCGAGAACGTTCTGAGTTGATTGCAGGCGTCGAGCAACGCTTCTTTGTAGGTGCTCCACCCGGTGTTTTTCGCCAGCGGGTAGTTCAGGTTGAACCCCTCGCCCGCCCCGGCACCGCGCTCGGCACTGAAGCCCGAATAGTAGGGATACGACACGGACGGATCGCCATGCAGCGAGACGAACATCACGTCGCTGCGGTCATAGAAGATGTTCTGCGTGCCGTTGCCGTGGTGGAAATCCACGTCCAGCACCGCGACCCGTTTGGCGCCTTGGGTGATCGCCTGTTGCGCGGCAATGGCTGCGTTATTCAGGTAGCAATAACCGCCCATGTATTCCCGCGCCGCATGGTGGCCCGGTGGCCGGCACAGGGCGAAGGCGCTGTTGTGGCCTTCATCAATCAATGCCAGGCCGGTGAGCGCGATATCGGCGCTGGTCTTCACCGCTTCCCAGGTGGTGCTGGTGATCGGTGAACCGGCATCCATCGCGAAAAACCCGAGCTTGCCGTCGATGAATTCCGGCACCTGCTCATTGGCCAGGTCCCGCACCGGCCACACCAGCGGCAAGGCGTCATGGGCACGGCCAATCGCCGTCCATTCGGCCCAGGCGGTTTCCAGGAAGGACACGTAGCGTTCGCTGTGGGCATTGACGTAACAGGCCCGGTCGAACGTGCGCGGCACGATGATATCGCCCAGCCCAACGTGCTTGACCCGATCACGCACCGTGTCGGCGCGGCTGGGTTGTTCGAAGGACGGCTTGAGCACGCCATCCTTGAGTTCGGTGCCATGGTGCAAACGATGAGAGTCGCTGAAAACAGTCAACATGAAAGACATCCACCCGTGAAAGACAGGTGATTATTTTGTTCTGGCTGCGGTGGGCTTTCTTTGCTTTTACGTGCGCCGATGCTAGCGTAATCGGGAATTTTTACCCCAAAGAGCCGCCATGAAGAAAAATAAAACCAGACAGGTCGCACTTGACGACACCGATCTCGCCATCCTCGCCTTGCTGCAGGAAGACGCGAGTATTTCCAACGCCGAACTCAGCGAGCGGCTGTCACTGAGCCTCACTCCATGCTGGCGACGGCGCAAGCGGCTGGAGGAGGAAGGCGTGATCAAGGACTACCAGGCCAACCTCGATCGCAGGATGCTGGGCCTGGAGATCATGGCGTTTGTGCATGTGCGGTTTGCCGTGCATTCCGACCATACGCCGGAAGATTTTGAGGCGGTGATCAAGGAACTGGCGCAGGTGCAGGCGTGCCACAAGATCACCGGGGATGCGGATTATCTGCTGCAGGTGCTGGCGGAGGATCTGGATGCCTACAGCGATTTTGTAGAGAGCGTGTTGCGGCGGCAATTGGGGATTGCGTCGATTCAGTCGAGCCTGGCGTTGCGGGAGGTGAAGGCGACAAGTCGGGTGGCCATTCCGGGGCGGGTGGGGAAGTGATCCAATGCAAATACCATTGTGGCGAGGGAGCTTGCTCCCGTTGGACTGCGTAGCGGTCCTTTCTTTGGACGCGCTTAGCACCCCGGCAGGAGCAAGCTCCCTCGCTACAGGTCAAGCCATATCCCTGTAGTGTTTCCAACAAACAGCCGAAATCTGCCTTTACATGTAGCATTTACTACCAATACACTCATTCTCGCCAAGCCGTAGCAAAAACAACAAGGCGAGATATGACCAACCTACGTGACAAACTCACCGACGCCGCACTCAGCCCTACGCCTTCCGAGCGCAAGGTGATCCGTGCCCTCCTCGACCACTATCCACGCAGCGGCCTCGGTTCCATGGCGCGCCTGGCCGAACACGCCGGGGTCAGCGACCCGACCATCATGCGGTTGGTGAAGAAGCTCGGCTTCGGTGGCTATGCCGAATTCCAGGACGCCTTGCTCAGCGAAATGGACCACCGCCTGCGGTCCCCAATCACCCTGCTGCAACCCCGGGCGCACTCGTCCCAGGATAACGCCTGGGCCACTTACCTGCACGACTGCAACCGCGCCCTTCAGGAAACCCAGGCCCTGACCCAACCCGAAGACGTGCGCGTACTCACCGAATGGCTGCTGGATACCAAACACCAGGTGTTCTGCTTCGGCGGCCGGCTCAGCAGTTTTCTCGCGGGCTACCTGGTGAATCACTTGCGCCTGTTGCGTCCGGGCTGTCATTCCCTGGAAGACAACGCCCAGTTACCCGACCGAATCCATGACATCCAGCGCCAGGACCTGGTGCTGCTGTTCGACTACCGCCGCTACCAGACCCAGGCCTTGCGCGTGGCAACCGCCGCCAAGGCGCGGGGCGCGCGGGTGGTGTTGTTCACCGACATTTATGCCTCGCCGCTGCGGGAATTGGCCGACTTGATCATCAGCTCCCCAGTGGAATCGGTGTCGGCCTTTGACACGATGGTGCCCGCCCTCGCGCAGGTAGAAGCCCTGATCGCCACCCTCACACAACACAGCAATGGCCTGGATGCCCGCCTGGAAGGGATCGATGCCCTTCGCACGGAATTCGCCGCTCACCTTTTGGAGGAAAAATAACAATGTTCACGCTCCCCCATCATTCGCCCCGCGATCTTCCGTTCACCGCGGGCAACACCGCCTTGCTGCTGGTGGACATGCAACGTGCCTGGCTCGACCCGGCACTCGACCCGCATTTGCAGGGCCCGCACGCAGCATATTTCCTGGGTCGTGCTCGGGAAACGGTGATCCCCAATCAAGTCCGGCTGTTGAATGCGGTGCGCGAAGCCCGGCAAAACGTGCTGCACACCATCATCGAAAGCCTCACGGCGGATGGCCGCGATCGCTCGCTGGATCACAAGCTGTCGGACATGCATTTGCCCAAGGGCAGCTACCAGGCCGGCGTGATTGACGAGTTGACGCCCATTGAAAATGAAATCGTGCTGCCCAAGACGTCGTCCGGGGTCTTCAACTCCACCAACATCGATTACGTGCTGCGCAATCTGGAAACCCGGCACCTGATCATCGCCGGCATCGTTACCGACCAGTGCGTCGACATGGCCGTGCGTGACGCCGCAGACCGTGGCTATCTGGTGACCCTGATCGAAGATGCCTGCGCCACTTACACCTTCGAACGGCATCACGCGTGCCTCGAGGCGATCAAGGGTTATTGCTGGATCACCGACACCCAAACCGTGATCAACCGTTTGCAGGAGTTGCGCCCGTGAGCCTGATCCAGCCAACGGCAATGACCACTATCGTCACCACCGACCTGATTGGTGTGACTCGCGGACGTTCGTTTCCCACGGACGAGCTTGAGAGTTATCAGCAAGCCGGTGTGGGTTGGGTGCCGGCCAACAGTGCGCTGACGCCTCAGGACCGGGTAGCGGAGAATAATCCCTGGGGCTCCTGCGGCGATTTGCGCCTGATCCCGGACATGAATGCCCGCGTGCAGGTGCCCAACGGCCCGGACGCCAATGCGCCGGGCCTGGATTTTATCCACGCCGATATCTGCGAAACCGACGGCCAGCCCTGGGCGGCCTGCCCGCGCACGATGTTGCGCAACGAGATCCAGCGTTATCGCGACGAGCTGGGGCTTGAGGTGACTGCCGCGTTCGAACATGAGTTCAACCTCGGCTACAAGGCCCCTGACAACGCTCACCATGCCTTCTCGCTTTCCGCCCAGCATCACGCCGCGTCTTTCGGCGGCTGGCTGTTGAGCGCGCTGAAGGCGGCCGGCGTCGAACCGGAGATGTTTTTGCCGGAGTATGGCAAGGCGCAATACGAAGTCACCTGCCGTCCCACTCAAGGTGTGGCCGCAGCCGATCGCGCGGTGAATGTGCGGGAGATCACCCGTGAAATCGCGCGCCAGATGGGCCTGGATATCAGCTTCTCGCCCAAGCTCGAAGCCGATGGCGTGAGCAACGGCGTGCACCTGCATATCAGCTTGCAGGATCCAGCCGGAAACGCGGTGATGTACGACGCGCAAAGCAGCAACGGGCTGTCCGAAAAAGGCCGGCAGTGGGCGGCGGGCGTGTTGAAATTCCTGCCCGCGTTATGCGCCTTCAGCGCGCCCACGCCGATTTCCTACCTGCGCTTGAAGCCTCATCACTGGAGTGCGTCCTACGCCAACCTGGGCCAGCGCAATCGCGAAGCGTCACTGCGGATTTGCCCGACCATCACCATCGGCGGCAAGTCCCCGGCCAGGCAATACAACCTGGAGTTCCGCCCGCTGGACGCAACCGCCTCACCGCACCTGAGCATGGCCGCCGTGCTGATTGCCGGCCGCCTGGGCCTCCAGCAAAAGCTCACGCTGGACAGTTCCTCCGATGAAGACCCGGAGTCCATGAGCGATGAACAACGCCAGGCGCGGCATATCCTCGCCCTGCCCGACACCCTAGAAGACGCCCTCGCCAGCCTGCGCAACAACCCGCAGTTGCTGGACCAATTGCCGCCACTGCTGATGGATGCCTACTTCGCCCTGAAAGCCGAAGAGCTCAAATCCACCGAAAAACTGACGCCTGCCGAACTCTGTGATCACTATGCCCGCCTTTACTGATTCCCCCGAACACGGCCTGTTCAAGAAACCGGTATACCGGGTCAGCCGGCAAGAGTCCGAGCACCCGGTGATTCTGGTTTGCGAACATGCCAGTTCCTACATCCCCACGGAACTGAACGCCCTGGGCCTGAACGATGAAGCGGCAAAGGAGCATATCGCCTGGGACATCGGTGCGCTGAAACTGGCGGAACGACTCTCGAGGGCCCTGGATGCCACGTTGATCTCGGCCGCCTATTCGCGCTTGCTGATCGACCTCAATCGCCCGCTGGAAGCCCCCGACAGCATTCCGCCACGCAGCGAAATCTACGACGTGCCAGGCAACCGGGAACTTCCTGACATCGTTCGCCAGTATCGCCAGGAGCGCTTGTTCACACCCTTTCACCAGCGCTTGAGCGCCCTGATCGATGCGCGACTGGCGCAAGGTCGCGAAGTGCGCATCGTGGCCGTCCACAGCTTCACCCCGATTTACCACGGCCAACCCCGCCCGCTCGAGGCCGGCGTGTTGTTTGCCGGCGCCGCCGCCTATGCCGAAGGGATTCTGCAAGGGTTGGCCGCCCAGGGCTTGAACGTTGCCGCCAACCAGCCTTACGAAGTGGATGTGCTCGGTGACATGACCGTGCCGTTCCACGGTGATCAGCGCGGCATTGAGGCCGTGCTGCTGGAGGTCAGGAACGACCTGCTGCGAACGCCCCATGCGCTGCAGTCATGGGCGGACTATCTGGCTCCACTGCTGTAGCTGCTGTTGGCTGGACCGGTCTTACAACTATAAAAAAACCGCCTGGGCGTCTTTTAACCTGCCGGGTTCAAGAACATGTTCGGCCGCTTTGGCGGCTGCGCATTCGCCTTACTTCATACGGAAGTACCCCATCATGGCAATTGAAGAGTTTGGCTATAAACAAGAACTGAAGCGCAGCCTGTCCCTTACGGACCTGGTGATCTACGGGATGATCTTCATGATCCCCATCGCGCCCTTTGGCGTGTATGGCTATGTGAACAGCGAAGCGCCCGGCATGGTACCGCTGGCCTATATCGTCGGCATGGTGGCAATGCTGTTTACCGCGTTGAGCTACGGCAGCATGGCGCGGGCGTTCCCGATTGCCGGCTCGGTGTATTCCTACGCCCAGCGCGGGCTGAATCCAGGTGTCGGGTTTATTGCCGGTTGGCTGCTGTTGCTCGATTACCTGCTGATCCCGCCGTTGCTGTATATCTATGCCGCGATTGCGCTGAACCACTTGTACCCCGAGATTCCGAAGACCGCATTTATCCTGGCGTTCCTGGTCAGTGCCACCCTGGTCAACCTGCGCGGTATGACGTTTACCGCGCGCATGAACATCGTGTTCCTGCTGGCGCAACTGGTGGTGCTGGGGATTTTCCTAGTGTGTGCCTGGAAGGCTCTGCACGGGGGTGCCGGCAACGGCCACCTGACGCTGGCGCCGCTGTACAACCCCACAGGATTCAACTTTGGGTTGCTGATGCAGGGCGTTTCAATCGCGGTGCTGTCGTTCCTGGGCTTTGACGCGATTTCCACCCTGGCGGAAGAAACCAGAGGCGATGCCGGGCGCAGTGTGGGCCGGGCCGCGCTGATCAGTTTGCTGGTGATGGGCGCGATTTTCGTGGCGCAAACCTGGCTGGCAACCGACCTTGCGGCAGGCATGGGCTTCACGTCCGCCGACTCGGCTTTTTACGAAATTGCAGCCATTGCCGGCGGCAGCTGGCTGGCTTCGCTGACGGCGATTGCCACGGCGTTGGCGTGGGGTGTGGCGGTGTCCATCACCTCGCAGGCAGCAGTGTCGCGACTGCTGTTCGGCATGGCCCGGGATGGCAAGCTTCCGGGAATCCTGGCCAGGGTCCATCCGAAATACAGCACGCCATACCTGAGCATTTACCTGGTGGGCGTGCTGTCGCTGGTCATCTGCTACTTCTTCATCGACACCGTGGACACCCTCACCTCACTGGTGAATTTCGGCGCCCTGAGCGGCTTCATGATCCTGCACATCACCGTGATCAACTACTACTGGCGGCGCATGCAGTCGCGCAATGTGTGGCGGCACCTGATCACGCCGGTGCTGGGCTTTGTGATCACCTTCGCGATCATGTTCAACATGGGACTGCAGGCACAGAAGCTCGGGATTGCCTGGGTCGTGATCGGGCTGGTCTACCTGCGGTTCCTCAGCCGCAAGGGCGCGAGCCTGGTGCTGTCCAAGGACATCTGACGGCTAGCGCAGTGACTGCTGCAGAAACTCACTGATCAAGCTGAGTACCTGCTGCTGGATCTGCGGCTTGGGACGAGCACCCTTGGCATCCAGGCAGATAAAGCCTTCGCCGGGGTCGCTCTGTTCAATCCGCTCCACCGCGCCCGGCTTGCAGAGGGGCAGGAAGCTGAAGTGCGTGGCGTCGCTGATTTCCACGTAGCGCGACGTCTTCTGCGGCAGGCGCTTGGCCAAGTCGGCCGACTCGAGTGCGGCGGGCAATTCCGGCGACGGCGTGCCCGCCGCAATCACTAGCGTGGGGCGGTTCAGCGCCGCGAGGCTGGCATCGCTGAAGCCGCGGGCGAATCCCAGGTCCAGGGAAACAATGGCCGCCACGCGCGGGTCGCTCAAGTCACCGGCCAGTCGCTGCCTCGCCTGCTCGGTGCGACCAACCTCAAGTTGTTCGTAGGCCTTGCAAGGGGCAATTTCCGGATGCAACTTGCAGTCCTCGGTAAAGCGCTGCGGATCAAAGCGGGCACCGCCGACTTCGAGTGCGGTCCAGCCACCGAGGGAGTGCCCGACGACGGCGATCTTGCGTTGGGCCACCGCGCCGAAGCGTTTCGGCTGGGCAATCACGGCATCAATCACCCGATGGATATCCAGGGGCCGTTTCCACAGCTCGGAAGCGGCCGGCTGTGTGCGGTCCTTGCTGGTGGTGCCGGGGTGGTTGGGCGAGGCGACGATGTAACCCTGCCCGGCCAACGCGCTGGCGAGCCAGGACTGGTTGATCCAGTTGCCGAAGATGCCGTGGGAGATCACCACCAACGGATGCTCGCCGGCGGCCGGTGCGGCGTCCTTCAAGGCCGGCGCGCCGTAGAAAACCGGATTGTCGGCGATCAGTTGTGGCGTGCCGGTGGCATCGGTCGGGTACCACACCGCCACCTGCAACGGCCTGCCGTGTTCAGCGTCGGGAATCACAATTTCCTGGAAGCCGGTCCTCACCTCACTGGCCTGAGCCAGCCCGGTGACAACCATCAACAACAGCGCAGCACACAGCGTTTTCATCCTTGAGTTCCCTAAGTGGCTAAGCGCCATATTCTGGCATGCCCGTCATGGGAAAGCAGGTGGGAAATCAATGCGCGTATAAACCTTCAGGCTATGGCAACTATCCGAATGGTACGACTACCATGTAGTCACACTCCTTTCAGATAGCCCCCAATGATCAAAGCCAGCCTGCGTAGTCACCTGACCCTCTGGTTTGCCGGTTTGTCGCTGCTCACCCTGGTGAGCGTAGGGTTCTACGTTGGGCACATCGCTACCGAGCAACTGAAACTGGCCAGTGGCAATGCCTTGTTGAGCACTGCCCGCTCCACCGCCGCGCTATTGGCGGTGCAGCTGCGTGAACGCCAGCTCGAAGTGTCGCTGCTCAGCCGCGCACCGCTGTTCAGACGGGGCAACCTGGACGATCCGGACATCTTGACCTCCATGGAACAGCGCACCCAGTCCCGCGCCGAGTACGCATGGATGGGCGTCGCCGACACCGACGGGCGTGTGCGCCAGGCGGTGAATGGGCTGCTGGTCAACCAATCCGTAACGGCACGGCCCTGGTTCCAGGCCGGTTTGCAGGGCAACTACACCGGCGATCCCCACGAGGCGGTACTGCTTGCCAAGCTGCTGCCAGGCTCCAACGGTGAGCCCTGGCGCTTCATCGACTTTGCCGCACCGATTCGCAATGCCGGGGGCCAGGTGATCGGCGTACTGGGGGCTCACGCCCACTGGACATGGGTGACACAAATTGTCGAAGCGGCCAAAGGCAATACGCCGGACATCGAGGCGCTGATCATCGACAACGACGGCAAGGTGCTCTACCCGGAACAACTGGCCGGCCAGCAACTGCCCCAGGACCGCCTGGCCAATGACACCGGCTGGTCGGTCGACAACGGCTACGTGACCAGCGCCGTGGCGGTGCCCAGCCCGTCGAATTCCAGCCTGACCTGGTACATCGTGATGCGCCAGCCGCTGGAAATCGCCCTGCACCCTGCCCGCGTATTGCTCTACAAACTGCTGCTGTTGGGCGTCATTGCCGCGGTGATTTTCGGCTTCGTGGCGTATTACCTGGCGTCGTACCTCAGCCGGCCCATCGAAGAACTCGCGCGTTCAGCCAAGCAGGTCCAAAACCAACAGCCTGGCGCGTATTTCCCTCAAGACCATTTCGTACTGGAAATCGCCCAGCTCGGGCGCTCCATCAAGGGCATGACCCAATCGCTGCTTGGCAAAGAGCGCGAGCTGCAGGACACCAATGCGTCCCTGGAAGCCACCGTCGCCCAGCGTACTGCCGCCCTCACCCAGGCCAATGCCGAGCTGTTGAACCTGGCCAGCCATGACGCCCTGACCGGCGTCTACAACCGTCGGCGCTTCGATGAAAAGCTGGCGGAGTACAGCCTGTTGTTCCAGCGCAGCGGGCGCGCGTTTGCGTTGCTGCTGATCGACGTCGATCATTTCAAGCGGATCAACGATACCCATGGGCATGCCGTCGGGGACGATGTACTGCGCCAGCTCGCGCAGTTGATTCAGGACGCCACCCGCGCCACCGACTTCGTCGCCCGTTACGGCGGTGAAGAGTTTGCGGTGCTGTTGCCGGGAGTCGAAGCGCCGGACAGCCCGGACGTGTTGGCCGAGAAGATTCGCGCGGCAATTGCCGGAGCGCACTTCGAGACCGTTGGGCAGGTCACGGTGAGTATTGGCGTCGGGCTCGTTGAAGCTTCGGACAGCGACACCACAGTGCTGATCAAGCGTGCGGATCAGCAGTTGTATCGGGCCAAGTCGTCGGGGCGTAATCGCGTGGCGTGACGGTGTAGTGCGTCATGAGCCTTTCCAGAAAGCCACAACGCTCTTGATTAAATATCGACAGCCGCGCGCCCATGACCGTAATCTGCCCCACGAACGATGAATACAACGTATGCAGGTCATCAATGGCTGAGGTGCTGGACCGTTTCGACCAATGGCTGGTTCGGTTCGGCAAGCGTTACGTTCATCTGGACTCGGGAGATGACGATTTCCAGGGCTTTATCATCGATGCTGAACAGGTCGCGGCAACCATCGAGCTGGCGCGTTTCGCCGGTATCAACGCCAGTCTTGAGAGTTTCTGATTTCAGGTAAATATCCATGTCCATCACCGACAACCTGCTCGCCTTCACCTTCGCAGCCACGTTGCTCACGTTGACGCCCGGACTGGACACGGCCCTGGTATTGCGCACTGCAACGGTGGAGGGCAAGCAACAAGCCTTGCGCGCCACCCTGGGCATCAATGCCGGCTGCCTGCTGTGGGGTGCAGCGGTGGCCTTTGGGCTGGGCGCGTTGATTGCCGTGTCCGAGGTGGCCTTTAACGTCTTGAAGTACTGCGGCGCGGCTTACCTGGCGTGGCTGGGCTTGAACATGCTGGTGCGTCCGCGCAGTTCGCTGGCGTCCGTCGAGGCCGATGGAAAGCCCGGCGCCAACTGGTTCCTGAAAGGCATGATGGGCAACGTGCTCAACCCCAAGATCGGGATTTTCTACGTGTCTTTCCTGCCGCAGTTCATTCCCCAGGGGCATCCGCTGGTGGCGTGGACGTTCGGGCTGGTGAGCATCCACGTGGTGATCAGCCTGGCCTGGGCACTGATACTGATCGGTGCCACGCAGCCATTGGCCGGTGTGCTGCGGCGTGAAAAGGTGATCAAGTGGATGGACCGCACCACCGGCATGATATTCGTGTTGTTCGCGGCCCGGCTGGCCTTCAGCAAGCGCTGAAGTCAGCGCCGGTCCCGATGCCGTACCAGGCCTTCCAGGGTAAACCGCGCCTGCATCAGCACCACATCCCGCACCAGTTCCATTTCCTTCTGGCTCACTTCGGTCCAGTTCAAGGCGGAGAGCAGCTTGGGTTTCTGCACCCGAAACGCCAGGCCCTGGGTGAACAGCGCCATCGAGTGGATCACCGTGCGTTCGTCGTCAACGGCAAGGCCGGCAACGCGCGCGATCAGCAGGCGGATCACGTTGGCGATGCGCGCCTTGAAGCGTTCCTCGAACGCCATGGTCGCGCTTTCAGGGCAGAGCCCGGCTTGATGGCGATCAAGAAACGCTCGCCACGCGGTGGTCTGGGGACTGTCCTGGATCGTTGAAACCACCGCGCCGAGAATGCCCAGTGAGGCGTCGATCAACCTCTGATCGTCGACCCCGGGATCGGCCAGCGCACCTTCTGCGGCTTCAACGGTAGGCGCCATCTTCTGCCACAACAGCGCGATCAAGTGCTCGACGCATTCCAGGTACACACCTTCCTTGCCATCGAAGTAGTACTGGATCGCGGGCGCATTGACGCCGGCAGCATTCGCGATGTCTCGCGTGGACGCGCCGTCGTAGCCACGCTCGCCAAATACCTCGACAGCCGCCTCGATAATGCGTGCGCGGGTTTCTTCACCCCGCTGATAACCCCCTTCGGCGGCCGGTTTGTGTCGTGCCATGTGCCACTCCATTTTTTTAACGTAACCAAAATATACCAGTTGACAAAAATTCGCGAAAAAACGAATTTATTCCAACTGATATAAAACTGGAGTGACTTGATGTCCGCTGCACCTCCCTCTCCTCAGGTCATTCCTGAAACCACCGTCAACGGCCAACGTGGCAAAGCCCGACGGATTCTACTGTCACTCGCCGGCGTGGCGCTGTTGGCCGGGCTGGCGTGGGGCGCCTGGTGGTGGCTCACCGGGCGCTTTATCGAGACCACCGACGACGCCTATCTGCAAGCCGACAGCATCAGCGTGGCGCCGAAAATCAACGGCTACGTCGCCGAGGTGCTGGTGGCCGACAACCAGAACGTGAAGCGTGGCGACGTGCTGGTGCGCCTGGATGCGCGCAAATACCAGGCAGTCAGTGACGAAGCCTCGGCGACGATTGCGGCCCGCGAGGCCGACTTTGCCAAGGCCCAGGCCGACCTGGTGCAACAGGACTCGACCATCGCCGAAGCACGGGCCCAACTGCAAGGCGCCCAGGCCGACGCCCAGCACGCGCAAACCGAAGTCGCACGTTATGCGCCGCTGGCGCGTTCCGGGGCCGAGCCGGAAGAACGCCTGGCGCAGCTCAACAACCAGCTCGCCCAGGCCCGCAGCACCGTGGCCGCCAAGCAGGCCGCGTTGCGCTCCAGCCAGACCCGCTACGGCACCCTCGAAGCCCAGCTCAAGCAAGCCCAGGCGCAACTCGGCGTGGCCAAGGCCAGCGAAGCCCAGAGCCAGCTGGACGTGGACGACGCGGTGATTCGCAGCCCGCTCGATGGCCGCGTCGCTGATCGCGGTGTACGCGTCGGCCAATACGTGCAGCCGGGCACACGCTTGTTGACCGTAGTGCCGGTGAGCGCGATCTACCTGACCGCCAACTACAAGGAAACGCAGATCGGCGAGATGCGCGCCGGGCAGACCGTCACCGTGCATGTGGACGCACTGCCAGGCCATGATATTCAGGGCCATATCGACAGCCTGTCCCCAGGCACCGGCGCACAGTTCGCGTTGCTGCCGCCGTCCAACGCCACCGGCAACTTCACCAAGATCGTGCAGCGGGTGCCGGTGCGGATTTCCCTGGATGTACCGGATGACGACGTGCGCCAGGCACTGGTGCCCGGCTTGTCCGCCACCGTGGAAGTCGACACCCGCACCCACAAGGCAGACGCCAACCATGGCTGAAGCCATCTTGACCGAAGTGCCCGCGGACAAACCGCGCAACGCTTCGCTGACCGACTGGATCGCAGTCGCCGCCGGCTCGCTGGGCGCCTTGCTGGCGACCCTGGACATCTCGATCACCAACTCGGCGCTGCCGCAGATCCAGGGCCAGATCGGCGCGACCGGTACCGAGGGCACGTGGATCGCCACCGGTTACCTGATGTCGGAAATCGTCATGATTCCCCTCGCCGCCTGGCTGACCCGGGTATTCGGCCTGCGCCGGTTCCTGATCGGCACCGCGTTGATGTTCACGTTTTTCTCGATGTTCTGCGGGCTCTCCTCAAGCCTCGGCGCGATGATCGCCGGGCGTATCGGCCAGGGTTTTGCCGGCGGCGCGATGATCCCGACCGCACAGACCATCGTACGCACCCGCCTGCCTGCCCATCAGTTGGCAATCGGCACCACGATGTTCGGCATGACGGTGATCCTCGGCCCGCTGCTGGGCCCGGTGATTGGCGGCTGGCTCACGGAAAATATCAACTGGCGCTGGTGCTTCTTCATCAACCTGCCCGTCAGCATTACCTTGATCACCTTGCTGATCACCGGCCTGCCCAGCGACCGCATGAACCTCCAGCAATTCATCAAGGCCGACTGGCTGGGCATCATTGGCCTGGCCATGGGCCTGAGTTCGCTCACCGTGGTGCTGGAAGAAGGCCAGCGCGAACACTGGTTCGATTCGCAGTTGATCATCTGGTTGAGCATCACGATGGTGATCGGCTTCTTCCTGATTGCCGTCGGGCAAGTCCGCTCGAGTACGCCGATCCTGCGCCTGCAACTGGTGCTCAACCGCAGCTTCGGCAGCGTGCTGCTGATCGCCACGGCGGTCGGCGCCGGGCTCTATGGCACGGCGTACCTGGTGCCGCAGTTCCTCGGCATCCTGTCGGGCTATAACGCGCAACAGTCGGGTTCGATCATGTTGCTGTCGGGGATTCCGGCGTTCCTGCTGATGCCGATCCTGCCGCGAATGCTTGGCCGCCTGGACCTGCGGATGATGGTCGGCGTGGGTTTGTTGATGTACTGGGCCAGTTGCTTTCTCGACACCCAGCTCACCGCCCAGAGTGTCGGCCATGATTTCTACTGGTCGCAGATCCTGCGGGGCTTCGGGCAGATCCTGGTGATGATGCCCCTCAGCCAACTGTCGATGCGCTCGGTGGAAACCCGCGATGCGGGTGATGCGGCCGGGCTCTACAACATGTCACGCAACCTCGGCGGTACCTTGGGGCTGGCGCTGCTCGGCGTACTGATGGACCGGCGCAGCCACTTCCACGACGACATGTTGCGCGAAGGCATCCAGGCCAACACCCAGTTGACCCAGGATCAAATGGCGAGCGATACCGCCAGCTACCTGGCGCAAACCGGCGACCCGTCCACCGCCTCGCTGCAGGCCCTCAGTCATCTGGCCAACGACATCGCCCAACAAGCGGCGGTGATGGCCTACAACGACGCGTTCTACGTGCTGGGACTCGCCATGCTGGCGTGCCTTCCCCTGATCTTCATCCTGAAAAAGCGCGCGGCGCAGGCAGGCCAACGAACATGATTTATCGCTCACTTCCCTTGCTCTTCACCGTCGGCCTGCTGACGGCGTGTACCGTGGGGCCGGACTACCAGGGCGCGCCGGATGCCGCGCCAAAGACCCTCGCGGCCGGGCGCTTGCCCCACGCCGACATAGGCCTGCCGCGCACACCTGCGGTCGCCCAGTGGTGGCAAGCCCTGGGCGATCCGCAGCTCAACCAATTGGTGGCCCAAGCCCTGCAAAACAGTCCGGACATGGCGACCGCCCAGGCGCGCCTCAAGCAATCGCGAGCCAGCCTGAGTGGCGCCAACGCCAACGCCCTGCCCAAGATCACCGGCGATGCAGCGATGCTGAAGCTGCGCTCCCCCGACACCTCGGCGCTGGGTGGCAGCAGTGGCGGTGGTCGCGGGCCATTGAGCCTTTACCTCGCCGGCTTTGATGCCAGCTGGGAGGCCGACCTGTTCGGCGGCACCCGGCGTGCAATCGAGGCGGCCCAGGCGGAGAACGACGCCTCGCAGGCGCAACTGGCCGATGCCCAGGTGCAACTGGCAGCCGAGGTGGTGCAGACCTATGCCGACGTGCGTGACCAGCAGGCGCGACTGGCACTGGTGGACGCCAGTGTCGAGATTGAGGAACAGGCGCTGGACCTGACCCAGCAGCGACGCAGCCGTGGCGTGGCCTCGCAGTTGCAACTGGAGCAGGTCCTGACACAGGCCGAAAACACCCGGGCCCAACGCCTGCCGCTGCAAGCGTCAATCGTCGAGGCGATTGACCAGTTGAACCTGCTCTGCGGCCTGGAACCGGGCGAGTTGGACGCGAGCCTCAACACTCCCCGCGCCCTGCCCGCTATCCCTAGCCAGGTGCCATTTGCCGACCCGGCGGCGATCCTGAAAGCACGCCCGGATATCCGGGTGGCCGAGCGCCAACTGGCTTCCAGCAACGCGCAGATCAGCGAGAAAACCGCCGACTGGTTTCCCAAGCTCAGCCTGATGGGCGACTTGTCGTTCTCGGCGGCCGATCCCGGGCACCTGGCGCGCAAGGACAGCGGCACCTGGCTGCTGTTGCCGCGGCTGACCTGGAACGCATTGGATTTCGGCCGGGTGGCGGCCAGTGTCAAAGGTGCGCAAGCCGGGCGCGACGAGGCCCTGGCCCATTACAAAAGCGTGGTGTTGAGTGCGTTGCGTGATGCGGATGTGGCCCTGGCGCGGTATGGCAACCAGCGGCAGAACGTGGTGCTGCTGCGTAACGTGGAATCTTCGGCGGTACGGGCTGCGGACCTGACGCGCCAGCGTTATAAGGCAGGTACGGCGAGCACGCTGGATTGGCTGGACGCGGAACGTACGCGGTACCAGGCGCAGGAAAGCCGGATTTCCGGGGATGCGCTGTTGCTCAAGGACTTTGCGTCATTGCACAAGGCGCTGGGGTTGGGATGGACGTTGTGACAAATAACCCGAGTGACCACTGACCTGTGGCGAGGGGGCTTGTCCCCCGTTGGGCTGCGCAGCGGCCCTAAAAAAGAGGGACTGCTACGCAGTCCAACGGGGGACAAGCCCCCTCGCCACAACAAGCCCTCTCACCACAGGTACGGTGTCAGCTTTTAATTGGCCGTATTGGCCCGCGCCGCGTGCAGCTTCTTGTAGCTGTCGATCAACCGCAGGTGCCGGTCCAGCCCTTCCAGCTTCATGCTCGTCGGCGTCAAACCATAGAACCGCACACTGCCATTCACCGACCCAATCGCCGCGTCCATCCGCTCGTTGCCAAACATCCGGCGGAAATTCACTTCGTAGTCCGCCAGTTCCAGGTCTTCGTCCAGCTCCATCTCCAGCACCGCATTCACGGCCTGATAGAACAAGCCGCGCTCGACGGTGTTGTCGTTGTACTGCTGGAACATCTCCACCAGTTCCTTGGCTTCTTCGAACTGCTGCAGGGCCAGATAAATCAGCAGCTTCAATTCCAGGATGGTCAGTTGACCCCACGCCGTATTGTCATCGAACTCGATGCCGATCAAGGTGGTGATGTCGGTGTAGTCGTCCAGCTCGCTTTCCACCAGACGCTCAACCAGCCCCTTCAATTCAGCCTCATCGAGACGATGCAGGTTCAGGATGTCTTCGCGGAAAAACAGCGCCTTGTTGGTGTTGTCCCAGATCAGATCGTCGATCGGATAGATCTCCGAATAATCCGGCACCAGGATGCGGCAGGCGGTCGCGCCGATGTGCTCGTACACCGCCATGTAGACTTCCTTGCCCATGCCTTCGAGGATGCCGAACAAGGTTGCAGCCTCTTCGGCGTTGGAGTTTTCACCCTGGCCGGAGAAGTCCCATTCGACGAACTCGTAATCCGACTTCGAGCTGAAGAAGCGCCACGACACCACGCCGCTGGAGTCGATGAAGTGCTCGACAAAGTTGTTCGGTTCGGTCACCGCATGGCCTTCAAACGTCGGCTGCGGCAGATCGTTCAGGCCTTCAAAGCTGCGGCCTTGCAGCAGTTCGGTGAGGCTGCGTTCCAACGCCACTTCCAGGCTTGGGTGCGCGCCGAACGAGGCGAATACGCCGCCGGTGCGTGGGTTCATCAACGTCACGCACATCACCGGGAATTCACCGCCCAGGGACGCATCCTTCACCAGTACCGGAAAACCCTGGGCTTCCAGGCCCTGGATACCGGCCAGGATACCGGGGAATTTCGCCAGCACTTCCTGCGGTACATCCGGCAGCGCGAATTCACCTTCGATGATTTCGCGTTTTACCGCGCGTTCGAAGATTTCCGACAGGCACTGCACTTGCGCTTCAGCCAGGGTGTTACCGGCACTCATGCCGTTGCTGAGGTACAGGTTCTCGATCAGGTTGGACGGGAAATACACCACCTCGCCATCGGACTGGCGCACGAACGGCAGCGAAACAATGCCGCGTTCTTCGTTGCCGGAGTTGGTGTCATAGAGGTGTGAGCCGCGCAGCTCGCCGTCACGGTTGTAGATGTGCAGGCAATGCGCGTCGAGTATCTCCGGTGGCAGTTCGTCCTTGCGGCCCGGCTTGAACCAGCGCTCGTCCGGGTAATGCACAAACGCCGCGTTGGCGATGTCTTCACCCCAGAACTGGTCGTTGTAGAAGAAGTTGCAGTTCAGCCGCTCGATAAACTCGCCCAATGCCGACGCCAATGCACCTTCCTTGGTCGCGCCCTTGCCGTTGGTAAAGCACATCGGCGAGTGCGCGTCGCGGATATGCAGCGACCATACGTTGGGCACGATATTGCGCCACGAAGCGATCTCGATCTTCATGCCCAGGCCCGCGAGAATGGCCGACATGTTGGCGATGGTTGTTTCCAGCGGCAGGTCCTTGCCCGCGATGTAGGTGCCCGCGTCGGACGCCGCGCTCGGCATCAGCAATGCCTGGGCATCGGCATCCAGGTTTTCCACTTCCTCGATGACAAACTCCGGCCCGGCCTGCACGACTTTTTTCACGGTGCAGCGGTCGATGGAACGCAGGATGCCCTGGCGGTCTTTATCGGAGATGTCCGCCGGCAACTCGACCTGGATCTTGAAGATCTGGTTGTAGCGGTTTTCCGGGTCGACAATGTTGTTCTGGGACAGGCGAATATTGTCGGTAGGGATGTTGCGGGTTTCGCAGTACAACTTCACAAAGTAAGCCGCACACAACGCCGACGACGCCAGGAAGTAATCGAACGGACCGGGGGCCGAGCCATCGCCCTTGTAGCGAATAGGCTGGTCGGCCACCACGGTGAAGTCGTCGAACTTGGCTTCAAGTCGAAGGTTGTCGAGAAAATTGACCTTGATTTCCATGCGGGATTACCAGAATAGCGAGCAAAATATGGCCGCCATTATCCGGGTTTCGAGGCGTAAGTCTTGTGCTTTCGGGCCTGGCCGATCGTTGGCGATGGGTATCAGCCGTGTTGAAAGTCCGCAATCTGCTGCCACATCGCGATCGGGTTGGAGTACATCGGGAAGTGCCCGCACCGGGCAATCGGCGCCAACCGCACGCCTTGCGCCTGGATATGCGCCAGGTACGACAAATGGGCATTCTGCTCGCCGTACATGAACATGCGCGGGCATTCCAGGCCGAGAAACTTGCCCATCAAGTCGGCGTTATCCGACAGCTCGACCATCGACTGGAAGATCCCCCGCACCGCCCCGGCACGCACCTTGTGCCGCAGGCTCGCCGAATACAGCGCGCTGGCGTAGGCCGGTGCCTGCCGGGTGCGCACGATAAAGGCGCTGAAAAACGCCTCGGGATCGTCCGCCGGGTAGTCGACGATCTGCCGGCTGAGAAAGCAGTCTTCCGGGGCGATATTGCCTTCGATATCGACAAAGCTCAGCACCCGGCCCGGGAACTGGTGCGCCAACATCAGCGCGGTAAGCCCGCCCATGGAGTGGCCTACCAGATGGAAGCGCTCGATGTTGAAATGCTCCAGCACCTGCAAGGCGGTTTGCAGCAGGAACGGGATGGAGATCTTCGACAGGTCATCGCAATGGCTCTCACCGCAACCCGGGGCGTCATAAGCCAAAAATGGATGACCGTCGAAGGCAGGTTGCTGGACGATGTCGGCGTAATCTTCCTTGGTCGAGCCAAAGCCATGCAGGAACACGATTGGCGCCAGGGTACCCGCGCGGTGGATCGCGGCGATGTTCAACGGCACATCGTCGACCGTCTGGAGAAGCCGTGTATGGGTGAACGGTTCGGGTGACGACATAGTGTTGATTCCTCGAAAGACGACCGCACTGGACGGATTAGCTGCCCAAAGCAGCCAATTTCAAGGATATTCATACCGGTGTAAATTCCCGATTCAAGAAGGCATTCATAGGCCAATCGTATGAATCATGGCATTGCAGCGTGGTATCTGCAGTACTTACAACCACCATGGGGAAGAGCGGCACGATGATCCACGCGATAATGGTCGATGTAGACGGTGTACTGATTAACGGGCGGCCTGCAGATGGCAGGCCTTGGGCATCTGAGATTGAAGCGGATCTGGGCATCAGTAACGCCGATTTGAACCGCGAGTTTTTTGGCCCTTACTGGAGCGACATCATCGTCGGACACTCGGGGCTTGCCGAGCAACTGAAGCTGGCACTGGCGCGACTTACGCCGTCCGTTCCCCACGAAGACTTGATTGCCTATTGGTTTGCAAGTGACGCCAGGCTAAACCGGCCGTTGCTGGAAGCACTCGCCCAACTGCGCGAGAGAGGTACGAAGGTCTTCCTGGCGACCAACCAGGAGCACCTGCGGTCGGCCTACCTGATGAATCAACTTGGCCTCGGCCCGCACGTTGACGGCATCTATTATTCGGCGGCACTGGGCAGTCGCAAGCCTGAACGGGAGTTCTTTGAACAGACAGCCGCTCTCTCGGGCTTCGCTCCAGAACAATTGCTGCTGATAGACGACACCCCTGCGAATGTCGTCGCCGCAAGGCAACTGGGCTGGAATGCGGTGCTATGGACAGCGGGCAGCTCTCTGTCTGCGGAACTGGCCAAGCTCCAGGCTGAGGGCGTGAACCTCGCACCGCCCTCATAGGCCTGTTGCGGCCTTACTCAATCACCGCCGATCAGCCACCCAGTTCACAGACAACGACGCCCTACCCCGCACTCAATCCCCACAACACGTCCAACACATGTTGCGTAGGCCGCTCAACCTCCCCGGCGCGATGGGCGATCCCCAGTTGGCGCCACAGCAACGGTTGCAATGGCCGCATCACAATCCGGCTGTCGGTCAACGGCGTGGACGCTTCATGGGGCAACAACGTCGCGCCATAACCGGCGGCCACCAGGCTTTTGATCGCATCGTTGTAGTTCAGTTGAATACGCGGTGTGGGCTGCAATCCTTCACTGGCAAACCATTCGGCGGTCAGGCGCGAAAGCCGGGTGGTGTTGTCATTCAGGATTAACGGCTGGGCAGCCAGCCAGGCGGGTGTTACCACCTCGGGGCATTCCCGGCGCGCCGGCAAAAACGCCATGACCGGGTCGCGCCGCCAGGGCTCGATCCGCAAGCCCTTCACCGGTGCCTGGGGCAGCGCCACCAGGCCGATCTCCAGGGCGCCCTCGGCCAGCTTCTTCAATGTGTCCTGCGACGTGAGCACCGCCACCTGCACATCAATGGCGGGATGATGTTGGCTCAAGGTTTCCAGGGCTTGCGGCAGCAACTGTGCGATGGCTCCGGTTGAGGCTCCCAGACGCACCCGCCCCGCCAGCCCCTGCACCTGTCGCTCCACGTCTTCAAGCGCCTGCCCGGCATCCGCCAACAAGCGGCGGGCGCGCTCCACCAGGGTTTCGCCAATCGCTGAAGGTTGCACCCGCCCACGGGTACGCGACAACAGCTTGCCGCCCACTCGCGCCTCCAGGTCGGCGATGTGCAGGCTGACGGTGGGTGGCGCCAGGTTGAGCATGCGGGCTGCTTCGGCGAACGAACCGAGGTCGGCAATCGCCACCAACGTACGCAGGCGGTCCAGGCTGAGTTCGCGCATGGGTCAATCCTCGTTCATAAAAACTGAACTTCATCGTTTGGAAATTCAACTTTTCCTATCCTAGCGGCTGGCCGAAGATTGGAACACCTGATTTCCTATCCGAGTGCATCCCATGGCAAATCCTCTTGTATTCATCGACGGCGACCAAGGCACCACCGGGCTGCAGATCCATCAACGCCTGCGCGACCGCACCGATCTGCAACTGATCACCCTCAGCCCTGAACACCGCAAGGATCCGCAGCAGCGCGCCGAGATGATCAACGCCTGCGATATCGCGATTCTCTGCCTGCCCGACGACGCCGCACGGGACGCCGTCGCCAGCATCCACAATCCGGCCGTGCGGGTGATCGACGCGAGTTCGGCACACCGCACTCATCCCGACTGGACCTACGGTTTCGCCGAGATGAACCCGCAACAGGCGCAACGCATTGCCACGGCGCAGCGGGTGAGCAATCCCGGTTGCTATCCCACCGGCGCGATTGGTTTGTTGCGCCCGTTGCTTGAGGCCGGGCTGCTGCCCGGGGACTACCCGACGACCATTCATGCCGTCTCGGGCTATTCCGGCAAGGGCCGCGCCGGGGTGCAGGAGCACGAGGGCGCCGACGCTTCACAGGCGCCCGCGTTCCTGGTGTATGGGCTGGGACTGGCACACAAGCATGTGCCGGAGATTCAGCAGCAAAGCGGGCTGACGCAGCCGCCGCTGTTTGTGCCGGCCTACGGGGCGTTCCGCCAGGGCATCGTGCTAACCATCCCGCTGCAACTGCGGCTGTTGGCCCCGGGCGTGGACGCCGCGCGGTTGCATGCCTGCCTGTCGCAGCACTACCGCGATACCCGTCACGTACAGGTGCTGTCGATGCAGGCTGCGAGGGAGTTGACCTACCTCGACCCTCAAGCGCTGAACGGCACGGACGATGTGCGTTTGATCGTGTGTGAGAACCACGAGACGGGCCAGGTCCTGCTGGCGGCGGTGTTCGACAACCTCGGCAAGGGCGCCGCAGGTGCCGCCGTGCAAAACCTGGATTTGATGATCAAGCCGAGACCGTAGCGATAAAGGCGCGCAGGTCCGCCAGCATCAACGCCGGCTGCTCCCAGGCCGCGAAGTGACCGCCGGCGGGCATCTCGCTCCAGTGCACGATGTTGAAGGTCTTTTCGGCAAATGAGCGCGGCGGCGGCACGAACACCGGGTCACGAAAGGCGGCAAATCCGGTCGGCACCTGGATGCGGGTGCCGGCCGGGAATTTTGATGCCCCCTCAAGGCGCTTGCCGTGATACATCCACGTCGCGGTGACCATGGAAGATGGCGCGAGATACAACATGATGTTGGTCAGCAGTTGCTCCTCGGTAAAGGTGCCCCAGAGATCCGGGCTGCCATCGGCGGTAGTGGGCAGATCGGCCCATGTGCCGATTTTTTCGAGGATCCATCCCGCGGCCCCCACCGGGCTGTCGGCCAGCGCGACACCCAGGGTCTGCGGGCGGGTTTCCTGCTGGTGGTTGTAGCCGGTTTCCCAGTCGATCAGCACGTCACGCCGGGCGACGAAAGCCTCCTCTTCCGGCGTGGTCGCAACGGTGCCCTGGGCCAGCAGGTCGGCCATGTTCAGGTGAATCCCCAGTAACGCCTCGGGCCGATCGTGGGCCATCCAACCGGCGATGCCCGAACCCCAGTCACCGCCCTGAACGATGAAGCGGGTTGGCCCGAACAGCCGGGCCATCAGCCCATGCATGAGTTCGCCCGCCCGACGTGGGCCAATCACTCCGGTGATCGGCCTGGAGAATGCAAACCCCGGAAGCGACGGCACGATCACATCGTGTCCGTCAGCCGCCAGCGGTTCCAGCAGCGCCTCGAATTCCAGGTACGAACCTGGCCAGCCATGGAGCAGCAGGATCGGCGGCCTGGAACCGTCGCCCCGCACATGGACGAAGTGCAGGTGCTCGCCCTCAATCTCGGTGATGAAGTTGGGCAGTTGGTTGAGGTGTTTTTCGACCCGGCGCCAATCATAGGATTCCAGCCAGTAAGCGACCAGGCGCTGAAGGTCGCGCACGCCAACGCCCGACTTCCACCCTCCCAAATCGGGAAGCCGGGTCCAATCGTAGGCGGCGACTTTGTCGCGGATGGCCACAAGACGTTCGTCGGGGACATTGATGGTGTAGGGCAAGATCATGGGATTCTCCTGGTGAGTTTCCGTATTACATTGCTTTACGCAATACTGAACCCGACAAAAGCCGATGTGAACCCCATTACGCCGCTCAAGGCCTTTGCGAAAAACGCACAAATGAGTTTCCCGTGGACATAACGGACGAACTGGAAATCTTTACCCTCGTGGCCGAGACCGCGAGTTTCTCGGCGGCCGCGCGTCGCTTGAACCTTGCGCCCTCCTCCATCGCGCGGGTGCTGGACCGCATGGAGGCCCGGCTGGGCGTACGCCTGTTGCTGCGAACCACGCGCTCACTGACCGTGACCCCGGAGGGTGCCGCCTACCTGTCGTGCGCCCGGCGGATCCTCACGGACCTGCGGGAAACCGAACAGCAGATTACCGACCAGAGTTCACCCCGCGGGCGCCTGCGGGTCAGCAGTTCGCTGCTGTATGGCAGGACCTTCGTGATCCCGTTGTTGGGCGAGTTCATTCAGCGTTACCCGGACATCCTGGTGGACATCAACCTGACCGACACCGTGGTCGACATCGCCGCCGGGCAAGCCGACGTCGCAGTGCGATTGGGCCCGCTGCCCGACAGCAGCCTGACGTCCCGCCGGCTGGGCGCCACCCACAAGGTCATCATTGCTGCGCCGAGCTATCTGGCACGACGCGGCACGCCGCAGGTGCCGGAAGACCTGCTGGATCACGACTGCATCGGTTTCAACTTCAAGCGTGCGGCGCCCACCTGGCCGTTTCGCAAGGATGGCCACGACTATTCACTGACGATCAAGGGCCATGTCGAAACCAATAACGGTGACACCCAGGGCCAATTGGCGGCCGAGGGCATCGGCATCGCGCGGGTCTGCGCCGAGACCGTGGCGGACGCCATTCAGGCGGGTCGGCTGGTGCCGCTGCTGGAGGCATTCAATCCCGGCGATGGCGAAGAGATCCATGCCGTGTTCCTGGGCGGTACCCACACGCCGGCGCGGGTCCGGTGCTTTGTCGACTACCTGGTTGAGCGGTTCCAGTAGGCGCGAAATCCCATTACTACTCGGCAACGAGTTCGACGTAGCTCGACTCCCCGCCTCCCGTCGCGCCCGACAACCAGCCCCAGACGAAGGCCAGGGTGGTACGCCCGGCGGCGTCCACGCCTACCGTGCCCCGGGACCAGCCGGCAAGAATCTCGCCCTCGGTGGTCAGGCACTGGTACAGCAACTCGATGGTATCGGGGCCTGTGGCGCGCCCGACTTGATTGCCCATGCGAATCCGGCCGCCCTGGTAGGTGCCCCAGATGGCGTTTTCATCGACGTGGTAATGAAACACGGTGCCTGTACCGGACACACCATGGGTGTTGCCCGCGACGATAAACCGGCGGTTGTCCAGGCGTTCGCTGATTTGGGAAAAGGCATTTGGCATTTACAGGCGCTTCCTTGGTCGAGAGGGTCCATTCCGGGGCGCCCAACCTACCTCATATGGCTTTTGTCGGTCATGTAAAACCTGCACAATTGTGGGCTTTTCCGCGACAGGACGTCCCTTCATGCAACGCATCGTGATTCTCGGTAATGCCGGCAGCGGAAAACCCACCCTAGCCCGCGCCCTCGGCCAACTCCTGGGCTTGCCCGTGGTGCACTTGCGCGGTGGCCGGCAGCTTGCCGAGTTTCTCGAGCGCTTGCCCGCAGTATCTGCAGGCTGCCTTGAATAGATGGAGCAGGATATGAAAGAGCAAAGAGAAAAGCGCGTCGTGGTGATTGGCGCAGGCATCGTCGGCGCGTCCCTGGCGTATCACCTTGCCGTCAAAGGCGCGAGCGTGACCTTGGTCGAGGCTGCAGACATCGCCTCCGGCGTGACGGCCACCTCATTTGCCTGGATCACCACTTCACACCGCGGGCCGGACCCGATCGCCGCCTTGCGTGGCGAGGCCATCAACGACTATCACCGTCTTGAAACCCAACTGCCGGGCCTGAACATTCGTTGGACAGGCGCCCTGTCTTACGGCGCGAACTCAAGGGCGTTGCAGCAGCCTTCGGCGCACCGGTTGTCGCGCTCGCAGATTCTCGACCTTGAGCCCAACCTGAAAAACCCTCCTGAGCATGCCCTGTATGTCGCGGAAGAAGGCGCCCTGGATGCGGTGCACGCCACCCATACGTTGGTCGGTGGCGCCCAGACGCTAGGGGCGAAGGTACTCACGCAGACCCAGGTTCTCGGCTTCAAAACCGCGAACGGCCGGGTGACGGGCGTCGAAACCGCCAAGGGCATCATCGATGCCGACGTTGTGGTAATGGCCGCCGGGACGGGCATCTCGACGCTGGCAGACATGCTTGGGGCGCCCCTTCCCATACACGCGTCGCCCTCCATTTTCATCCGCTACACCGCGCAATCCAACCTGGTGCAGACACTTATCTCCAGCCCGGAAATGGAAGTCAGGCAAGCGGCCGACGGTACGTTGCTGGCGGCAGAGGATTACCTGGGCGATGCCGTGGAAAACCAGCCGATGGCAATCGCGCTACGCACGGCCAACACCATTCGGCACGAGCTCCATGGCGTTGATTCGATTGAGCCGGAGTTGGCATGTATCGGACTCAGGCCCATTCCCGCAGACAACCTCCCCATCATTGGTTATCTACCCAACGTGGAGGGCGTGTACATCTGTGTGATGCACCCTGGGGTTGCGTTGGCCGCAATAGTGGGACGTCTTGCCAGTGAAGAAATCAATGATGGCAAGACTTCCACCGCTTTCGGGCCATGCCGTCCTGACAGGTTTTTTCAACTGTAGGATCTTGTTGGCAGCCGCTCCCTCGTGCGACCCGAAGAAGCCCCTATCTGGATCTCAAGTACCGATAGAGCGTCTGCCGACTGATTTCAAAATCACGCGCCAACTTGGATTTACTTTCTCCAGCAGCGGCCCGGTCAATCAAGTTTACAACCTGATTGTCAGACAGTTTTTTCTTGCGACCTCTATAAGTCCCACGATTCTTTGCACTGGCAATTCCCGCCGCCTGTCTTTCCCTCATCGCAGCGCGCTCGAACTCTGCAATCAGCTCCATTACCGCAATGATCGACTCCACGACTTCAAGACAGTCATGCCGGAAAACCAGGTTTTCGTTCAAACACTCCAACGTGACCTGCTTTTCAATCAACCGGCGAATGATGGCGCACAGCTGCTCCGTGCTTGAAGTCAGCGCTGCCATGCTGTCCACCACCACGGTATCCCCGCACTGCAGGTAGCGGAGTAGCCTTTCCAGGCCTGCAGGATTCGCGGCATTGTCTGCCGGCTCATCGCAAAACACGGCATCAAATACATCGTCGCTTGTTATTTTCTCTACGCCACCCTCGGGCTCTTTTAGAGCGCGCCGGAAATATTTGATGCGATGCAATCTCATGGTGCCTCCTTGGCAATACTTGTACAGCGTCATTTTATACTTGTACAAACTGTAACTAAATCATCAATTCCTTACACCGCACTTGTAACACTGAACCCACCCAAAATACACAGTTGCAAAGAGTTGAACTTCCCTTATCATTTTGAAGCATGGAATTCTAACAAGCTTTTCGCAAAAAAGTCGATTTCGTATTCCTTGAATGCCCCGTGCAATTCAAGCAACCCATATGAGTATCTACTGTTTTACAGCTCAAATAATTGACATGACCGGCTTGACGCGGCTGTTAATTTCTCGATGCAATCAGAGGATGAATGGATGAATGTCTTGGAAGGCGCCATCGAAATTGATCGCCCAACTGCCGATCAGGAAAAGATTGATAAGGTAACCCGCAGTATTACCGATCATGGGAACTACCTACGAAAGCGTTATCCGATCCTGCAGCACCAGGATGCTCTGGGCGCGAGTGTCATGGCGTTTTCCCTGATAGGGATGGTCATTACGGGAGGGCTCTATCTAAAGGGTTTTATCCCCGCATGGATGTGTATTCTGGTCAATGCGCTGCTGACTTCGTTCATTCATGAAATCGAACATGACCTGATTCATCGCCTTTATTTTAGAAAACAGCCGCTGGCCCATAATGCCATGATGCTCTTCTGCTGGCTGGCACGCCCGGGTATGCCCAGCCCGTGGCTAAGACGCAGTCTGCACTTTCATCACCATAAGGAGTCCGGAACTGATTCTGATGTTGAAGCCTGGATCACCACGAGCGGCAGTCCTTGGGGAATACTGCGATTACTCAAACTGGTGGACGGATTTGTATTTGGTTTTCTAAATGCGGTGTTTGCTCCGGGATGGCGGCAAAAGGTAAAATTGTTAGGCAAGATCATTCGGCTCAATACACCATTCGGGCTTCTGTATTGGGGGTGCTGGTATGTGTTCCTCGGCTACCACCTGTATGTCTGGCTTGGGTCAATTACCGGGATGGAGGTTCACAGCGCTGCTACGACGCTGGAACTAATGGATATCGTAAATAGTGCAGTGGTTATTCTTATAGCGCCCAATATGATACGGCAGTTCTGCCTGTTCTTTATAAGTTCAAATATGCACTATTACGGCGATGTTGCCCCGCGTAACGCATTACAACAAACCCAGGTGATGAACCCTTGGTGGCTGTGGCCGTTCCAGTTGTTCTGTTTTAACTTTGGCAGCACTCACAGCATCCATCACTTCGTGGTGAGAGACCCGTTTTATCTGCGTCAGATGACGGCACCTTATGCTCATAAAGTCATGGCCCAGGCCGGTGTCAGGTTCAATGACTTCGGCACCTACAAACGAGCCAATCGCTTTTCCATGGAGCACTCCCAAACTCGGTCTCGTGGGTGAATTCCTCCACAACCATTATCGGTGTTCGGCAAGTATCAAGGGCCGCACTTCAAATACGAGGACGTTTAGGTATGAAAGCGCAAGGGATATGTGCGAAGCAGTTTGAAGCGGTCAAGCAGGCCTTCGAGGACATGTTCGATGATCCGCAGGAACGTGGGGCCGGCCTGTGCGTGCAGGTAGGCGCAGAGATCGTTGTCGACCTGTGGGCCGGCATGGCAGACCAGGCGGGCACGAAACCCTGGACCCGCGATACGCTGGCCAATACCTTCTGCGTAATAAAACCCTATGTCGCGGTGGCCGTCCTGATGTTGGTTGAGGCGGGCAAGCTGGAGCTGGATGCACCCGTGGCCCGTTACTGGCCCGAGTTCGCCCGGAGCGGGAAAGCAAAGGTCACCCTTCGCCAGGTGATGAACCATACCGCAGGCCTGCCGGCGCTGCGGGGGCCCGACCATAACCCCATGATGTATGACTGGGAGCACATGCTGCGACTGCTGGAGGCCGAGCCGCTGTGGTGGGAACCGGGAACAGACCTGGGCTACGGCACCACCACGTTTGGCTGGATCCTCGGCGAGTTGATTCGCCGGGTGGACGGACGAGATCCCTGTGTGTTTATCCACGAAGAGATTCTCGATCCCCATGAGTTGGACGTGCACCTCGGCGTGAACGAAGAACACTTTCATCGTATCGCGCGTTTCGACAGTGCCACGGGACGAGTCGGTGACCCTTACTCGCAGGCGTTGCGAACCGTGGTGAAAAACGAGCCGTCGCATATCGCGACGCTCGCCTTCACCAACCCCGGAATGGTGCCCAGACGAACCAGTGACCCTCGCTGGTGGGCCTACCGGCAACCCGCCGTGTGTGGACACGGTTCGGCTCACGGCCTGGCCGGTTTCTACAGTGCATTGATAGCAGGAAACTTTATCGGTCCCGAGTTGCTTACTGAATTCAGCCGTGAGCACAGTCATGGCATGGATCGAGTATGGATGCGCCCCATGCGTTATGGATTGGGTTGCATGCTGGAGCAGCAACGCGACCCGACGGCTTCCCATGCAATGGGCCCGAACACCTTTGGCCATATCGGGCTTGGTGGCCCGATCAGTTTCGCTGATCCCGAAAAACAAGTGAGCTTCGGTTTTGTCACCACGACTTCGGGCAGCCATTCGATGATTGATCCACGCCCCCGCCGACTTTCATCCCTTGTCTATGCGGCGCTTTGAAGGCAAGGGGCGGATCTGTTCATCTGAGGCTTTCAAGGGGGCGCAATACTGCCGAATGCAACGCAGCAAGTTTGTGGCAAGACACAAGTGGCTGATGGCAAACCGAAACCTTCCCCTCCCGGCCAACAATGAGTCATTGGCTTATGAACGAAGGCTGGTACAACGACGACATGATTTATTTATAAATAAATTCATACGCCTCGATATAAGAACCTATCTTGTTTGAATGAGCAGTCACCCACACTGCATTCATGCCTGTCTTTCTTTGATCGTTGAATTCCGACTGAGTGGTACAAAGCGCAACCCAGCGCTCAGTCTTTAAATCCTTAATCCGCAGACCCGCCTCACAACGACTGAACTTTCCAACGTAGGGCCCCGGAGTCACCAGCTCGTAAGGTGACGCATACTGAACAATGTCGCCGGGCAACAGGTACGTAATGACGTCATAACTGTGCAAGGACAAAATCAGACCCAGGCAAAAACCACCAAAAAAAGATTCTCCAACACGGTTCGGGTTTCTTACAGCCGGACGATAGTAGGTAGCCCTTGCAGCAAAAAAGAGTCCAACCAGACAACCAATGACTATATAGGTCGTCCACTCGGGAATCGATGGCATTAAAACCGTTCGCATTACAATGCGACCGGCCCAGAGCGTATAAGCAATCCATGTTCCAAATAACAGACACACCACCAACAACAAGGTTCTTTTTTTTGATTTGTTTTCAAATGAAGGATATTCCATTCCCTGCCTACTCTATTTTTAATTCCCGGGAAAAGCGCTTCGTGCTTCACGCCAACTTCCTTTACCCGATTGGCATGCCGGGCATATTAACGAATGAGCGTCATGGTGACCGATCTATTTACCCACGACTCACAGACATGGCCAGAGCGCCATCGGTTCTACCCATTAGCGCAAATTGTTCAACCGCCTCACATCCCTTATCCTCGTGGCCTTACCTGCCAGCGCCCGCCGGAGCCCCCCCATGGACCTCGCCACTCTCACCCTCTTCCTCCCGGCCTGCTTCGCCCTGAACATGGCGCCAGGCCCGAACAACCTGCTGTCCGTGAGCAACTCCACCCGCTACGGCTACCGCACTTCGTGCCTGGCAGGCGTCGGGCGACTGCTGGCCTTTGCCGGGATGATCGCCCTCGCGTCCGCCGGGCTGGCGGTGGTGCTGCAAACCTCGGAGTTGTTGTTCTACGGGATCAAGATTCTGGGGGCGGCGTATCTATTCTATCTGGCGTATCAACTGTGGCGGTCCAATCCGCACGCGGAGGCTGAGTCGACGGCGCCCAAGGCGGGCTTGTGGGCCTTGGCGCGACAGGAGTTCCTGGTGGCCGCCGGCAATCCCAAGGCAATCCTGATTTTTACCGCCTTCCTGCCGCAATTCGTCGACCCGGCACATCCGATCACGCCGCAATTTACCCTGCTGGGAGCGATGTTCCTGGCGCTGGAATGGTTCGCCATCAGCGCCTACGCCTATATGGGTTTGCATATGCGCCGCTGGTTCGCGCAGCCTCGGGGCAAGCGGATTTTCAACCGCTGCTGTGCGGGGTTGTTGTCGGCCGCCGCGACGGTATTGCTGATGGCGCGCAGGGCCTGAGCACTGCGAAAAACCGGCGAAAACGCTTACAATCGCCGTCTCACCGCAACTCAGGCAGGCCAGTTCGCCCATGGCGCTCGACCCCATCACCATACTGGTCCTCACCATCGCACTGGCAGGCGCCGCCGCGCTGTACCTGGCCGTCGAGTGGCGCAATGTCCGCGAGCCATCGCTGCTGTACTGGACTGCCGGTTTCGCCATCATCAGCGTGGGCAGCACCCTGGCGCTGTTGCGGGCCAGCGGCCTGCTGTTGATCGGCATCTGGTTCGCCAACGGGTTGCTGATCACCGCCCACTGGCTGTTCCTGCTGGGCGTTGCGCGTTTCACCCAGGTGCGCCTGTCTCGCGCCTGGTACCTGATGTTCGTGGCCTGGTTTGCCATGCTGCTGTTGCCGGAAGGACAGTCGTGGTCCAGGGCCATGCTGCTGGCCAACTCGCTGCTGGTTGCCCTGCCGACCCTGCGGGCCAGTTTCCTGTTGCGCCCCCATGGCCGATCACTCAGCGTGGGCGCGGTGCAACTGCGCTATGTGCTGCTGGCCCACGGGCTGTTCTATCTGGCCAAGTCGCTGGTGGCGATCGTGCCGGGGACACTGATCGACCTGACGGCGTTTCGTGGCGAGATCATTCAGGTGTCGCTGGTGGAAGGCGCCATGGCGATCATGCTGATTGCATTGTCGATGACCGGCACCGAGCGCTACCGCCGTGAGGAACAGATTGCACGGTTGGCCGCCCGCGACCCGTTGACCGCGCTGTACAACCGCCGCGCTCTTGAAATGCGCGCGCCGAGCCTGCTGAGCGAGGTGTCGCAGGCCCGGCCGGGTGCCCTGCTGTTGATCGACATCGACAATTTCAAGCTGATCAACGACCTGTACGGCCATACCGCGGGCGACCGGCTGCTGGTGGCCCTGAGCGAGATGATTCGCGCGCAGTTGCCCGATGATTCGCTGGCGGCGCGGTTGGGTGGCGACGAGTTCGTGATCCTGCTTAATGACACCTCGAACGCGCGCATTGTCGCGCTGGGCAGCGCCCTGCGCGAACAGTTTCATCAGGCTGCCTCGCAGGCCTTCGCCACGCCCGAAGCGGTGACATTGAGCATCGGCGCCAGCCTGTTCGACACGCCCCCCGCCAGCCTCGCGGCCTTGATCGAACAAGGCGACGCGGCGCTGTATGAATCCAAGCGCGGTGGACGCAACCGTATTCGTCTGGTGGACCGGACGGCGGTGGGCGCCGATTGACTCAATCGGTGCATCAACCTTTGAGCGCCGCCTCAATCCCCGCAATATCAATCCTGGTCATCCCCATCATCGCGTCAAACGCCCGCTTGGCCGCTGCCGGGTCGGGGTGGGTGATCGCCGCGCTCAGTACACGCGGGGTAATCTGCCATCTCACCCCCCATTTATCCTGGCACCAGCCGCAGACGTTTTCCTGGCCGCCATGGCTGACAATCGCGTGCCACAAGCGGTCGGTTTCCGCCTGGTCGTCGGTGGCCACCTGGAACGAAAACGCCTCGTTGTGCTGCACGCCGGAGCCTCCGTTCAGCCCCAGGCAAGGAATACCCATGACGGTGAATTCCACGGTCAACACATCGCCCTGTTTGCCCGCCGGATAATCCCCAGGGGCGTGATGGACCGCGGTCACTGCGCTGTCCGGGAAGGTCCTGGCGTAGAAGTTGGCAGCGTCCAGTGCACTGCCGTCGTACCAAAGGCACACCGTGTTTTTGCTGAGCATGAGTGTTCTCCAGCGTGGAGGTTCGGACTTGCAGTGTAGTACCGCTACCGACAAGAATGCGTTCGCGTCCTGACATGAACCCAAACGGTGCAGAGAATGAGTAATGGTGTAAGGATCGACCCGCGAATCATCCCGGTTCCGCGGTCCATCAGCCCCGAGGCCCAGGCGATGCTGCAACGCATGGTGAACGCCGATGGCGTGCCGCTGAACAGCCTGTACACCCTGCCCGCATCCGATGACCACGCTGGCTGGCGCCGCATGCAGGCCGCAGTTGCCCAACAGTACGCGGCGTCCCAGACGGGACAGACGGCAGACCACGTTGAGACATTCACCGTGGAAGACGCCACCGTGTACCGGGCGACGCCGGCATACGGGGCCGAGTTCGCCTATATCGACCTGCACGGCGGCGCCCTGGTGTTCGGTGGCGGCGAAAACGTCCGCCTCGCCGCCGGCAAGCACGCCGACCTGCACAACCTGACCTGCTACGGCGTGGACTACCGCATGCCGCCTGACCATCCGTACCCGGCGGCACTCGATGACTGTATGGCCACCTACCGGCATGTGCTGAAGCACCACACCCCGGACAAGATCGTGATCGGCGGACGCTCGGCCGGAGGCAACCTCGCCGCTGCCATGGTGCTGCGCGCCCGCGACGAAGGCTTGCCGCTGCCGGCCGCGCTGGTATTGCTGTCACCTGAAGTGGACCTGACCGAATCGGGCGACAGCTTCCAGGTCAACCGCACCGTCGACGTGGTGTTGCCCAACCCGCTGATGAGCACCAACCTGCTGTACGCCGCTGGCGCGGATTTGTCTCACCCGTACCTGTCGCCGCTGTTCGGGGATTTCGCACCAGGCTTCCCGCCGACGTTCGTGCAAAGCGGCACCCGCGACCTGTTCCTGTCCAACGCCGTACGCCTGCACCGGGCGCTGCGCCGGGCCGAGGTACCGGTGGAACTGCACATCTTTGAAGCAATGCCCCACGGCGGTTTCATCGGCGCGCCGGAAGACGCAGAACTGTCGGCAGAGCAGGTGCGTTTCGTGCGCCACTGGTTGAACCGCGACTGATCGCCGTGAGTTGACACACCCTGTAATAATCCATAAAGATAAGCGCCTTCTTCAGGGTGTGTCCTCAATGTCTGCAACGACCTTCAACTTTTCCGTCATTGGCTTGATTGCCAAGGCGCAAGGTTGCGTTGCGCACGCCCTCAAATCGAAGAAACAGTCGCTCATGTGACCGGGGCGCGCTGTCCCGTCAGATGAGCTGACAGGACATTGAGCGCGAAGGCCCCCTCCTCTTGCTTACTTCCCTCTGCCCTTCTGACGGTGACGAAATCGGTCAACCATCAGGAGAAAGCGCATGTCATCGTTTCAAGGTATCTGGGTTCCCGTCGTTACACCGTTTCATAACGGCGCCATCGACTTCATCGGCTTGCGCCGCCTGGTCTGCCATCTGCTGGAACAAGGCGTGGCCGGGATCATGGTCTGTACCACCACCGGCGAAGCCGCAGCACTGAGCCGCCGTGAGCAATTGGCGATGCTGGATGCCGTACTGGAACTGGTACCGCCGCAGCAGGTGGTGATGGGCCTGGCGGGGTATAACCAGATTGAGCTGCTGCAGTTCCAGAGTGAAATCCAGCAACGCGCGGTGGCCGGTTTGCTGGTACCGCCGCCGAGCTACATCCGCCCGTCCCAGGCGGGCCTTGAAGCGTTCTTCCGCACCGTGGCCGATGCGTCCAGTGTGCCGATCATTCTGTATGACATTCCCTACCGCACCGGTATCGCCTTCGAACAGGCGACGTTGCTGAACATCGTCGCCCATGAACGGATCGTCGCGATCAAGGATTGTGGCGGCAACCTGGCCAATACCCTGGCGCTGCTGGCCAGCGGGAATGTGGATGTGTTGTGTGGCGAGGATGTGCAGATATTCAACGCGCTGTGCCTGGGAGCGACCGGCGCGATTGCCGCGTCGGCGCATGTGCGTACCGCGGATTTTGTGGCGCTGCATCGACAGGTTCGCGACAACCGGTTGCTGGCGGCTCGCGAGACGTTTTTCGGGCTGCTGCCGTTGATTCACACACTGTTCGTGGAGCCCAATCCGGCGCCGGTGAAGGCCGCGCTGGCGATGGAGGGTTTGATCGGCAGTGAGTTGCGGGCGCCGATGTTGAGGGCGAGTGAGACGCTGGAAAGCCGATTGCAACACGTATTAGCCGCGCGGGAATAACCTGTGGCGAGGGAGCTTGCTCCCGCTGGGCTGCGCAGCAGCCCCCATTCAGGCACCACATTTTCGGCAGGTAACATAAGGTGACCGGTTTTGGGGGCGCTTCGCACCCCAGCGGGAGCAAGCTCCCTCGCCACAGGACACGGAGGGCTTATCCTCTCGCCACCGCCAACCGATGCAACGTGATCTTGCGCACCTCCTGCTTGCTCACCTCGATGTGAGTCTTGAGCAGTTGCTGCGCCAGATCGCGGTGCCGTGCCGAGATCGCATCGAGGATGCTTGCGTGTTCCTCATAGGTCGCTGCGATACGTGATTGCTGAGTGAAATCCAGCCGCCGAATGATGCGGATTTTCTCGGTTATCTCGTAATGCATGCGCGCCATTTCAGCGTTGCCCGTGGCCTGCACCAACCCGCAGTGGAACTCCTCATCCAGCGCGCAGACGACCTGTGCGTCATCCAGCCGCGCACTTTCGTCCACCCGCCAGATCGCTTCAAGCCGTTCAAGCCCCTGCTCCGCCATGCCACACAAGCGGCTGACGGCGGCCAACTCCAGCACGATTCTTACGTCGTAAAGCTCTTCGAAATAGTTGAAGTCGAACGGCCGCACCTGCCAGCCACTCCTGAAAAACACCTCCAGGTACCCTTCCCGCTCCAGCCGATACAGCGCCTGGCGCACCGGCGTACGGCTGGCCTGCATGCGCTCGGCCACGTCACCCTCACTGAAGCGGTCACCCGGCAACAAACGAAAGTCGAAGATGTCGTCCTTCAACTGCTGGTAAACCCGTTCCGCCAGGCTGTCCGGCCGTTCGCTGGGCTTTCTCATGGTCGAGAGCTGCATGGCTATTTCCTGCTCGCCATGTAGGCGCGCCAGCCGCCGAATTCGGTGATGTCAGTAGCGCCTGCCAGGGCCCAGGGCTCGCAGATAAACCCCTTTACGCTGCGCCCATCCGCCAGGGTCAGGTTGCCGATGCCCAGCGGCGCAGGGATCTCGGCGACGAACTCACCAAAGCGTGCGACAGGCATGTCCCACAGCTCGACGATGATCGAGCGGCCCGAGTCATCCCTGGCCAGCCCCGGCTTGGGCGGAACCGTGCCCGGCAGTGCATGCAAGCGGTAGTTGCCCGCTGTCAGGGTTTGCTCCACCAGCACGGCGTTGCGGCTGGTCAGCTGGAAGTTCAGCGGCATCCCGGTGAGATGTGCCCCAACCACTGCCACCCGCACGCTGCCTGGCGCCTGTCGCGCCGGTGCCGGTTGCGGCAGATTGCGTTGGGTAGCGCCCAGCGGAAGATCAAGGCCGGCCTGCCAACGCTTGCCCAGATGCGCCAGGGCGGCGTCGTGCCAGGCCGGTGCGATAAGGGTGACGCCGCACGGCAGGCCGTCGCTGCGCAGCCCGGCGGGCACGGCCAGTGCCGAGAGGTCGGCCAGGTTGGTGAAGTTGGTGTAGAAGCCAAACTGCGAGTTGTAGAGCACCGGCTCCACGGCCATTTCCGCCAGGGTGCGGATCGTCGGCGATGTCGGCACCAGCAAGGCGTCGAAACCGGCCAGGGTGTCGTTGATGCGGCGGCTCAGTTCGGCGCGCAGGTATTCGGCTTTATAGGCATCGCAGGCGCTGTACGTGTGACCGTTTTCCACAATACCACGCACCACCGGGTTGATCGCTTCGGCGTTGCTGGCGAGCATGCCTTCCAGTGCCACCGTGCGCTCCGCAACCCAGGAGCCGTAATAGAGCTGCTCGGCGAGTTGCTGAAACGGGCTGAAATCCACCGCCGTGATTTCGGCGCCGAGGGACTGGAACCTGAGCAGCGCCTGTTCAAATACGGCCTGGTTCTGCGCGTCGCCAAAAAACTCCAGGCTGGCCGGAACCGCCAGCTTGATCGTGGCGCCGACCGCTACAGGAGCAGTGTTGGGATTGACGCGTGAATAGGCGTCGCTGGCGTCGTAAGCAGCAGCGAGGCCCGCAACCGTCTCGGCATCTTCAACCGTCAGCGCAAACACCGAAATACAGTCCACGGTACGACAGGCCGGCACCAGTCCGGTGTTGGACAAGCGCCCCTTGGTCGGCTTCAACCCGACAATATTGTTGAAGCCCGCCGGCACCCGCCCGGAACCGGCGGTGTCGGTGCCCAGGGAAAACGCCACCAGCCCGCGGGCAACCACCGAGGCCGAACCCGAGCTGGAACCGCCGCTGACATAGTCCGGGTTAAAACTGTTGCCCACCGCGCCGTAGGGCGAGCGTGTACCGACCAGGCCGGTGGCGAACTGATCGAGGTTGGTCTTGCCCATCAGGATCGCCCCGGCCGCCCGCAGCCGGGTCACCACCGTGGCATCCGCCGCAGCGCGATAGGCAAACTCCGGACACGCCGCCGTGGTTTCCCAACCCGCCGCATCAATATTGTCCTTGATGGCAAACGGCACGCCATACAACGGCAACTGGTCGATATCGCCGTCGACCGCCGCAAGCCGCTCGGCCAACTGCGCCAGCTGGTCACGCAATTGCTGCGGTTGCACCTGGCTGATCCAGGCATTGTCCTCGGAGGGAAACGTGCTCGCCAGGGTCAACAGGATATCGGGAGTCAGCGCCTGGCTGCGGTAGGCAGCTTGCCATTCACCCAGGGTCCAGCCGAGTTGTTCGTTGCGCATTGAGGATTCCATCTTGTATCCAAGTTTGGATTTCTTTTAGCAATCCCTGGGCCAATCAGCTGCAAGCCAATGAATACGTGAGGTTGACAGAAAACCCGCCGATGGATCGCCTCCAGCCGTGCTCCGTCATGAAGCAGCAATGCGCCAAAAAAAGACATTCTGGCGGCCGCGCGGTTGCGAGCGGCCCGATACCGGCCTATGTTCGAAACCATGTTGTAAACGCTGCTGTCCATCCCATACGCCCTTTCCGTAGCCAGGTGACGACATGCCCACCGCTTCCCGCCCCGCCGTGCTCGAACTGATTGGCAATACCCCGCTGGTGCGGGTCAGCCGCTTCGATACCGGCCCGTGCACGCTGTTCCTCAAGCTTGAATCCCAGAACCCCGGCGGCTCCATCAAGGACCGCATTGGCCTGGCCATGATCGACGCCGCCGAGCGCGATGGCCGCCTGCGCCCCGGCGGCACCATCATCGAAGCCACCGCCGGCAATACCGGCCTCGGCCTGGCCCTGGTGGGACGCGCCAAAGGCTACCGGGTGGTGCTGGTGGTGCCGGACAAGATGTCCACCGAGAAAGTCTTGCACCTGAAAGCCATGGGCGCCGAGGTGCACATCACCCGCTCGGATGTCGGCAAGGGCCACCCCGAGTATTACCAGGATGTGGCGGCGCGACTGGCCAAGGACATTCCTGATTCGTTCTTCGCCGACCAGTTCAACAACCCGGCCAACCCCCTGGCCCACGAGACCAGCACCGCCCCGGAAATCTGGGCCCAGACCCAACATGACCTGGATGCCATCGTGGTTGGCGTTGGCTCGGCCGGCACCCTCACCGGCCTGACGCGCTTCTTCAAACGCGTGCAACCTGACCTGGCCATGGTGCTGGCCGACCCGGTCGGCTCGGTGATGGCCGAGTACAGCCGCAGCGGCACCATGACCGAACCCGGCTCGTGGGCCGTGGAAGGTATCGGCGAAGACTTCATCCCCTCGATCGCCGACCTCTCCAGCGTGCGCCACGCCTATTCCATCAGCGACGAAGAAAGCTTCGACCACGCCCGCCAACTGCTGCGGGCCGAAGGCATTCTCGGTGGCTCCTCCACCGGCGCCCTGCTGGCCGCCGCCCTGCGTTATTGCCGCGAACAGACCGAGCCCAAGCGCGTGGTCACCTTCGTCTGCGACACCGGCACGCGCTACCTGTCGAAGGTCTACAACGACCAATGGATGAACGACGCCGGCCTGCTGCAATACAAACACTACGGCGACCTGCGCGACCTGATCGCCCGTCGTTTCGAGGATGGCCGGGTGATCAGCGTCGGCCCCGACGACAGCCTGCTCACCGCCTTCCAGCGCATGCGCCTGGCCGACGTCTCACAGCTGCCGGTGCTGGTGGACGGCAAGCAACTGGTGGGGGTGCTCGACGAGTCGGATGTATTGCTCGGCCTGCATCAGAACGCCGCGCACTTTTCCATGACCGTGGGCAGCGCCATGACCAACGCCCTTCACACCCTCGCACCCAGCGCCAGCCTTGCGCAATTGCAGGCCGAGCTGGATCGCGGGCTGGTGGCAATCATTGCCGACGCCTCGGGCTTTCACGGCCTGATCACCCGCGTCGACCTGCTCAATCACCTACGGAGATCCCTTGCATGACCCAGCACGATAAAAGCGCCTTCGCCACCCGCGTGATCCATGCCGGGCAATCCCCGGACCCGACCACCGGGGCGCTGATGCCGCCGATCTACGCCAACTCCACCTACCTGCAAGACAGCCCCGGCGTTCACAAAGGCTTTGACTACGGACGCTCCCACAACCCGACGCGCTTTGCCCTGGAACGCTGCGTGGCCGACCTGGAAGGCGGCACCCAGGCGTTCGCCTTCGCCTCCGGGCTGGCGGCGATTTCCACCGTGCTGGAACTGCTCGACGCCGGTTCCCACGTGGTTTCCGGCAATGACTTGTACGGCGGCACCTTCCGCCTGTTCGACAAAGTGCGCCAGCGCAGCGCCGGGCATCGCTTCAGCTTCGTCGACCTGACCGACCTGTCGGCCTTCGAAGCCGCGCTGCAGGACGACACGCGGATGGTCTGGGTCGAAACCCCGAGCAACCCGCTGCTGAGCCTGACCGATCTCAGTGCCATCTCCCGCATCTGCAAGGCCCGGGGCATCATCTGCGTGGCCGACAACACCTTCGCCAGCCCGTGGATCCAGCGCCCGCTGGAGCTGGGTTTCGACATCGTGGTGCACTCCACCACCAAGTACCTCAACGGCCACTCCGATGTGATCGGCGGCATTGCGGTGGTCGGCCAGAATCCTGAACTGGCCGAGCGCCTGGGCTTCCTGCAGAACTCCGTGGGCGCGATTGCCGGGCCGTTCGACGCATTCCTGACCTTGCGCGGGGTGAAGACCCTGGCGCTGCGCATGGAGCGCCATTGCAGCAATGCGCTGGAACTGGCGACGTGGCTGGAGCAACAGCCGCAAGTGGCGCGGGTTTATTACCCAGGCCTGGCATCACACCCGCAGCATGAGCTGGCACGCCGGCAGATGCGCGGGTTTGGCGGGATGATTTCGGTGGACCTGAAAAGCGACCTGGCAGGAGCGACACGCTTCCTGGAAAACGTGAAGATCTTTGCGTTGGCTGAAAGCCTGGGGGGCGTTGAAAGCCTGATCGAGCACCCGGCGATCATGACCCATGCGAGCATACCGGCAGATACCCGGGCGCAGCTGGGGATTGGTGACGGGTTGGTGCGGTTGTCGGTGGGGGTTGAGGACGTGGAAGACCTGCGGGCGGATCTGGCGCAGGCGTTGGCAAAAATCTAACGCGCAATCTGCCGGAGCGAGCATGCCCGCTCCGGCAACACCTTAAATAGCGTAATTGACCTCAACCATTCGCCCGGTCTTGATGGACTCCAGCGCACAGTCCGCCAAGTGCAACGCATACAGCCCATCGCGCATGTTGGTGGGCAGCGCGCGCCCCGCGCTCAGTGCCTGGATAAACTGCCCCAACTCATTGCGGTAGGCATCCGCATAACGCTCCAGGAAGAAATGCTGCAACGGCTCCAACGCCTCGGTGTGCTCGTGGTTCCAATGGCGCAAGGTGCTGGGTCGATGGTTATCCGTGAGCAGCACCCCCTTGGCCCCGGATACCTCAAGTCGCTGGTCATACCCGTAGACCGCCTCCCGACAGCAGTTGATATGGCACTGTTTCCCGGATGCGGTGCGCAGCAGCACCATCACGCTGTCGAAGTCGTCAATCTGCGCCAGGCTCGGATCTACCAGCCGGCTGGCTATCGCGCTGACTTCGATGGGCTCTTCACCCAGCAGGTGCCGCGCCATGTCGAAGTCATGAATGGTCATGTCCCGCAGGATGCCGCCGGAATGTGCCAGGTAATCCCGTGGCGCCAACCCCGGGTCGCGGCTGGTGATGATCACCTGCCGCACAGCACCAATTTGCCCCGCGTCGATGGCCTGGCGCAGGCGCAGCGTGTCGGGATCGAAGCGGCGGTTGAAGCCCAGCATTACTTTACCGCCCTCGCGCTCCACAGCTTGCGCCGCCGCCCGCGCCTTGGCGAAATCCAGGTCAATGGGCTTCTCGCACAGCACGGCCTTGCCCTGGGACACGGCCGCCAGCAGCAAATCGATATGAGTGTCGGTGGGTGTGCCAATCACCACCGCGTCGATATCGTCCCGACTTAGCACTGCTGCGCAGTCATAGGCCGCCTCGCAACCCAGCTGCGCAGCCAAGCCATCGACGCCCTCCCGCCAGGGGTCGGCGACCACCACCAGAGTGGCATCAGGATGGGCCGCGACATTGGCCGCGTGAATGTTGGCGATGCGCCCTGCACCAAGGACAGCGATACGTAGCATGGTCGAACTCCTGGGATTGTTATTGGGTGTGGAGATTCAGTCCGGCAGGTTGAACGGTGTGACGATCTGTACCTGTGACGGCGCAATCGGCCCAGCCTTCCACAGCCGATGAAATTGCAGGATGTGCAGGAACACATGGCGCGCATCGATCTGCAGGTTGTGATCGATAATCGCGGCGACTTTTTCTTCAGCCAACAGCTGGCGATTCTCTTCGTCGAGGTCGTGAGCAATAAACACGTCCAACGGGCGATCCAGAGCCGCGAAGGCGTCGACAATTGCCCGGTTGCCACCGCCGACGCTGTACACCGCCTTCAGTTCGGGATGCTGCTTCAACGCATCGGTGACCCGGGCAAATGTTCGGTCATACACGCCGTACCCACCGCTGATATCCAGTACCCGCAGGTGCGTCGCACGGCCGCGCAGCCACATGCGAAAACCCATTTCGCGTTCTTCCTCGCCCCGGAACAATTCACTGCCAATCACCACCGCCACTTCCTGGGGTTGGGGTGACAGCCAGCGGGACAGAAGGTACGCGGCGGTTTGTCCAGCGGTGCGGTTATCCATGCCTACGTAGCCGATGCGCTCGCTGTGGGGCAGATCGGTGACCAGGGTCACCACCGGAATACCTGCGGCCGCCAGGTGCTTGACCGCCAGATTCACCGCCGGCTCGTCCGCGGCCTTGAGCACCACACCCTGGCTGCCGGTCTCGAGGCAGCGCAGCAATTGGTCGTGCATCGCCTGAGGCTCGATCTCTTCGAACACATGAAACCGCGGGGCGATACGAAACGGTGCCAGGCTGCCCAGTTGGGCGGTGATGGCGGCCTGCACCGCCGCACTGAAGCGCTTGGGCGTGTGCATGATCACATCGACATGAAAGGTACGGCCTACTGCCAGGCCATTTTTTTCCTGGGATTCCAGCTCATCCAGAGCCTGTTCGATACGCCGCCGGGTTTGGGCGTGCACGCTGCCGCGCTCATGCAAGACGCGATCGACTGTCGCCTTGCTGACGCCCGCCTGGGTGGCCAGTTGCTTGATGGAAAAGTGTTTAGCGCGTTCGAGCATGCTGTTGGACCTGAGGTCTTTTTGAGGTTTTTTTGAGACTCGTTGAGGTGACCGCAATGCTAGTCTCAGTTTTGCCCGGCGTCGAGCCCGGCCTTCAAAACAACAAAAACCCAGGAGACCCCGATGCCTTCAACCGACCTCAGCCATACCTTCAAAGGCCAATACTTTGTCGTCACCGGCAGCACCCAGGGATTGGGGGCTGCCGTCGCCCATACCCTGGCGCGGCGCGGTGCTGCCGGCCTGATCATCTGCGGACGCCGTCCGGACCAGGGCCAGGAGCAAGTACGGCAGTTGGCAGCGCTCGATTGCCGCGCGGTGTTTGTCCAGGCGGACCTGGAACAGATTGGCGACTGCCGCGCCGTGATCGAGGCGGCCCGTGCCCACTTCGGCACCCTCCACGGGCTGATCAACTGCGCCGGGATGTCGGATCGCGGCACCATTCTCGACACCTCCCCCGAACTGTTTGATCGACTATTTGCGGTCAATGTGAGGGCGCCGTTTTTCCTGATGCAGGAAGCCTTGAAGCTGATGATCAGCCAGAGGGTTGAAGGTGCAGTGGTCAATATCCAGAGTGTCACCGGCCACGGCGGGCAATCGTTCTTGAGTGCCTACGCGGCGTCCAAGGGCGCTCTCGCGATTCTGACCAAAAACGTGGCGTTCAGCGCCCTGCGCAACCGGATTCGGGTCAACGGCTTGAACATCGGCTGGATGGACACACCGCACGAGGATGAAATCCAGCGGCACTACCACGGTGCCGGGGATGCCTGGTTGGAAGCCGCCGAAGCCGCACAGCCCTTCGGCCGCCTGCTCAAACCTGAAGAGGTGGCCCGGAGCGTGGCATTTCTATTGTCACGCGAGTCGGGAATGATGACCGGCACGGTGATCGACCTGGAGCAAGGCGTCATCGGCTGTGGCGACGGCGGCACCCCACGCCCCGATCAGGCCTTGAGCCTGGTGGAGGGTGCGTGATGCCTGCCTTTGTCAGCGCCGATGCGGTGCAACTGGAAGATTTTCACTCGATCTGTGCCCAGCAGGCTGCTGCCGAGGACTACCCGCACTGCGCCGAAGTGTGCAGCAACATCCCGATCTATCAGGCCCAGGCACTGCGCAACGGCGATCGTCACGCCGTGCTGAACGAACTGCATCGCCTGTTCAGCCAAGGGCCGGGAGTGATGGTGGTGCGCCAGGGCTATGCCGACCTGGACGTGGTCGACCGTCACAGCCAGGTATTCGAAGCGATCTTTGCCCAAGAGGCTGCGCAAGGTGTGGCCGCCGACCACTTCGCCAAGGCCGGCAGTAACGGACGTATCTGGAACTCATTACAGAAGGCCGCACTGCAGTCGCCGGCATCCTTTGTCGAATATTACGCCAACCCACTGCTGGGGTTGATCGCACAAGCCTGGCTCGGCCCGGGCTACCAAGTCACGGCCCAGGTCAACGTGGTGCACCCCGGTGGCCAAGCCCAGCAACCGCACCGTGATTATCACCTCGGGTTCCAGACCATCGACGTGGTGGAGCGCTTTCCGTTGCCCCTGCACACGCTGTCCCAATACCTCACGCTGCAAGGGGCCGTGGCCCATAGCGACATGCCCCTGGAAACCGGCCCGACCCAACTGCTGCCGTTTTCCCAGCAATACCCACTGGGCTACCTGGCCTGGAGGCGCACTGAATTCATCGAGTACTTCCAGCAGCATGCCGTGCAATTGCCGCTGAACAAAGGTGACCTGCTGTTCTTCAACCCGGCCCTGTTTCACGCCGCTGGCACCAATCGCACACCGGACCGCCAGCGCATGGCCAACCTGCTGCAAATCTCCTCGGCGTTCGGCAAAACGATGGAGGCTGTGGACCGCGACCGGATGATGCTGGCGCTGTACCCCTGCCTGTTGGAGCGCCTGGCGGACAACGTCATGGATGGCGAGGCGCTGCACGCGGTGATCGCCTGCACCGCCGATGGCTATTCCTTTCCCACCAACCTGGATACCGACCCACCCTTACAGGGCCTGGCTCCGCAAACCGGGCAGCAACTGATGTTGCAGGCACTGAACGAACGCTGGCCCTGCGAGACCTTTGCCGAACGCGTTGCGCAACTACACGCCAAACGCCAAGGCTGAGGAATGTTTTCAACGTCTTTCAAAACAACAAAAAAACGGACTGACACCATGAAAAAACAGCTGCTGACCTTGCTCCTGACCCTCATCGTTACCCCGCTAGCCCTCGCCGAGACACGCATCGGCGTCAGCATCGCCCAGGTGGACGACGTGTTCCTCGCCCAGATGCGTGACTACATGGCGACCCACGCCAGGGACCTCACCGACGTGACCCTGCAATTCGAAGACGCCCAAGGCGATGTGGTGCGCCAACTGAACCAGGTGCAGAGCTTTTCTGCCCAAGGCATGGACGCGATTATCGTCAACGCGGTCGACACCGCCGCCACCCAGAAAATGACCGTAAATGCCCAGCAGGCGGGTATCCCGTTGGTGTACGTCAACCGTCGCCCGGACATCCCGGTCCTGCCGGCCGGGGTGGGTTATGTCGGCTCGGACGAGATCAAAGCGGGCGAGATTCAGATGCGCTACCTCGCGGAAAAAATGAACGGCAAGGGCAACCTCGCAATCATGCTCGGCTTGCTCTCCAACAACGCCACCCACAACCGCACACAGGGCGTGAAAAACGTACTGAAGGATTACCCCAACATCCATATCGTCGAAGAACAAAGCGCCGACTGGCAGCGCAGCAAGGCCATGGACCTGATGAACAACTGGATCGTCTCGGGCAAGAAAATCGACGCCGTGGCGGCCAATGCCGATGAAATGGCTATCGGTGCCGCGATGGCGATTACCCAGGCCGGTATGCACCCTGGCAAGGACATCCTGGTGGGCGGCAGCGACGGCGGACCCGCCGGCCTGGATGCGATCAAAAAAGATCTATTGGTAGTCACGGCCTATCAGGACAACAAGGGCCAGGCCGTCGGCTCGATTGACCTGGCGCTGAAGATGATCAGGAAGCAGCCCTACACGGCGGAGCTGACCATTCCCTATCAACAGATCACCAAGGACAACTATCAGGCCTTTCTCACCCCTTGATTGTTATCAGCCCAGCGCCAAGCAGACCGGCCAGCCCCGACAAACAGAGCACTCCCACTCCATAAGCGAGGGTGCGCCAGGGCTGGCGGCCGCTCAGATACATCACCGTATGCATCACACGGGCAGCGGTGAACAGACAGAACAACCCCGCGGTAGCGGTGCCTGGCGTTTCCATCGCCAGGCACAGGCCACCCAAAATGAAGAACAACGGAATATTTTCCAGATCATTGGCCCAAGCCTTTTCGGCCCGGGAGACTTGCGGTAACTCCTCTGGATTCGCATCGCGATGGAAGAAAGCTGCATCCTCGTGGTTAGTGAATGCACGGAATCTGAGTCGAAAGAAACCCTGGTAACAGGAGATCGCCAGCATCTTCAAGAACAGCACCAGTACGCACAACGCATAAACCTCCATCACCGGCCCCCTGAAGGTTCGCGGAACCCGTTGACCACGATATACAGCAGCGGACCGATGGATACGAAAACCGCCGTTACCAGTAAATAGGGCAACACCGACGCCAGGGATTTGCCCCTGGCCCGCGCATCCCGGTACATCCATACGCCCGCCAAGGCCGCCATCAGATACAAGTCAATCACCACCTGGGCAGTATCCGGCCTCGATATCAATTCACGTCCGAACGCCATGAGCGATTGTTCGGCGATCAGCATCGTGATCAATGTGTACAGGGCAAAAGCCAACAGCCCGGCCAGGGCAATCCAGGGTCTGCGCATGTTCTCCTCCTTGGAGACAACGGTTCGGGAAGCTGCACATTAGTGATAACGTCGTTCCCCTCTCAATGACCTCGAAGGTCATCGACACCACCGACCCGCACGGCCAGAGTCAACCCATGAGCAGCCAACCTTTCCCCCGCGCCAACCCCGACACTACCGCCGGCACGCAACTGCGCGTGCTGCGTCGGCACGCCAGATTGAGCCAGCTGGAACTGGCGCTGATCACCGGGGTTTCCCAACGCCACCTGAGCTGCATCGAGACCGGGCGCGCCAAGCCGAGCCCGGGCACCTTGCATAATTTGCTGATGGCGCTGGAGGTTCCGCTGGAGCAATGCAACAGCGTGTTCCTCGCTGCCGGCTTCGCCCCGCGCTATGAGGCAACCCCGCTCTCCTCGCCCTCCATGGAGGCTATTCGCGAGGCAATCAGCCATGTGCTCCACGCGAACAATCCTGCACCGGCGATCGTGCTGGGCAGCCACTGGGAAGTGCTAGCCGCCAACGCCAGTACCCAGGTGCTGTTCGAGCTGGTGGGGATCAAACCGGAGGCGGCTGATGGGCTGAATTTGCTGGTCACCCTGCTACAGCCTGGCGGCCTGGGTGATCATTTGATCAACGCTGACGAAATCCGCACCATCGCCTGGCAACGGGCGACGCGCGAGGCGTTGGGCAACTCCGAACTTGCCAGGCTTCTGGACAGCCTGCCGGCCCCGCTAAGTACCGAAGCCTTGGTCAATGAACCGCCGCCACTGGTGCTGACACGCGTCAACTCCCGTGAAGGTGAGCTGAACTTCATGTCGACCTTCACCACCTTCGGCATGCCTCAGGACATCACGGTAACGTCGTTGCGCATCGAGCATTTGATTCCGGCGGATGCGCAGACGTGGCAGGTGATGACCGTGGCGTATGAGCGGTCATTGGTGAGGTAGAAAGCCGCGGCGGGGCCATTAGTTATTTGTCGTATTTTGCCCGCCATAGCTATTGGCGCGGCTCTTGGAGGAGGAGCCGTTGCTGTATTGGGTGTCTTGCCCGCCGTAGCTATTGGAGCGGCTCTTGGCTGAGGTGCCGTCGCTGTATTGAGTGTCTTGCCCACCATAGCTGTTGGAACGGGTCTTGGCCGAGGTGCCGTCGCCGTATTGGATATCCTGCCCGCCATAACTATTGGAGCGGCTCTTGGAGGAAGTACCATCGCTGTATTGGGTGTCTTGCCCACCGTAGCTATTGGCGCGACTCTTGGAAGAGGTGCCATTGTCGTATTCGCAATCGGACCCACCATAACTGTTCGCCCTGCACGTCTCGGCAACCGCTTGGTAAAGCGGCGCAGCCAACAAAACCGTGCCCAGCAAAACGACCTTAAGCTTCATGTTAATTCCTTGTAGAGGTGGCGATACGCTATTACAGACTGGAGATTCTGAACTTAGTTTCCAACGTTCTGAAATGCGCTCGCGCGAGCCGACGTGGCAACCCTTTGCCAGCCCCGGCAACTCCTGGCCTGCGCCCTGCCCCGGCAATACCACCCAGCCCGCGCCGCACAAGGCATGCAGCACATGGCCCGGGTTTTGCTCTGTTGCTGCTACCAATAAGGGAGCGGCACCATGATAGGAAGCACGACAAGTCTGTTAGCGCTGGGACAGAAGACTTTTACACAATCCATGGAAAACGGCACCCTGCGGGCCGGGAGGATTGAAGTCACCAACGCCACGCCCGAGATCAAGACCAAGCTGGAAGCCAGCTATCAGGAGCAAGTGCGCTCGACCGCGCAAACCGTTGCCACCGCCAGGGCCAATCCTTCATGGGCGACCTTCGACGATAAAGGCAACGCCGTCGAACTGCCCGATGTTCAGTCACTCAGCAAAAGCGACGCCACCCATGTGGCCAACGGTCTTCAGTACCTGCTCGATATCGGGCGCCTGGACGGCAAGACTGTCACCGCGAAAAATGGCGACCAGTCGACCGATAACATCGCGGTCTACAAAGACTGGCTCCAGGCCCACATCGGCGTTGATGTACAGGCCTGAGACGGTTCACACCATCGGCACGGCAATCAGCAAGATCGCCGTGCCATGGGTGGCCGTCGCCGCCACCACACCGTAGCGCATCCGCACCAGCCCGCAGGCCACGCCTTCAATCAGGGTAAAGGCCAACACTGGCCAGCCCAGTTGCGTCACGCTCAACGCCAGAAATGAATGGCACGCGGCGAACGCCAGCCCGCTGAGCAACGCCGCGAGCAGCGGCGTAACGTGCTGTTCGAGATAGCCCTGCAGGAAGCCGCGAAACAGCACCTCTTCCAGCGCATTGGCGCAGTAGGCAAGCACTAGCATGCCCATCATCCAGGTCCAGTAAGCCGGGATCGCCGCCGGTTCGATGCCTTGATACAGGCGCAATGGCAAGCCAATCACACAGCCGGCCACCAGCCCCACTGCCAGGCCCACAGCACGATTGCCCTTGAACAGCACCGTCAGTTGCCATAACTCCGGAGCCAGGCGCGCGAGCAGTGAAATCAGCCCAAGGGACAAGCCGCCGAGCGCAGCCAGCACGAAGGGGTTGGCCGTAAACTGGATCTGCACCTCAGTGCTCAGCGACCACATGCCCAGCGGCGTCATCGCATCGCGCATCAGCACGAACGCCAACAGCAGAATAACGATGCGCACGCCCGGCATTGTTTTCGGGGTGAGGCCGAACCACAGGCCAAACAGGATCAGCCCTGGCAGCAGATAAATCCCATAGTGAATCAGGACTGTAAAAGCGTCGGCGATCACTCGATGTCAGCCCTGCGCCACAGCGATCATGTCGACTTCCACGGCGGCACCCTTGGGCAGTTGCAGCACGCCCACCGAGGTGCGCGTGTGAGAACCGGCAGCCCCCAGGATCTCGTTCAACAGGTCCGACGCACCGTTGGCCACTTCGCTTTGCTGGTCGAAGTCATCCGCGCTGCGCACGTACACATTGATCTTGAGGATCGCCTTGACCTTGTCCAGCGAACCCAGTGCCTGCTTGAGCAACCCCAGGCAACGCAGTGCGCTGACGCCCGCGGCAATCTGTGCGTCGGCCAGGCTGAGGCTTTCGCCGACCTTGCCGGGCAACACGATGGCGTCACCCACCCGCGGAATCTGGCCGCTGATGTAGACGTGATTGCCGTCCCTCAGCAGCGGCGTGTAGTTGCCGCCGATCTTGAACTCGTTGAGTTGATAACCCAGGCGCACCATGGCCGCCGCATACTTTTGATCCGGTGTCATTTTTTTGTTTTCCTCAGTCGTTGCGAATCCACGCCATGAAGTCGCCGGCCACAGCATAGCTATGTGCCATTTCCACGGGAAGTGCCGACCGCTATTTCGCAAGTGATACGACAACCAATACTGGCAAACAGCGCTTATCTTCTAGCCAAGAACAAATTTCACTTTCCTTGATCCCGGTAAATACGGCATGGTTGTACGACGACTTAAAAACACAATCCGAGTCGTCCCGGTACCCACAACAACAAGGAAACACCCATGCAAAACGTCAAGGTTCTGATTGGTTTTCTGTGCCTGTTCAGCGGTTACGCGGCCGCCGCGCCCGCCGCAAGTGACAAGGATGTAGCCGCTGCGGTCGATCATCTGACCCAGGCCATGTTGCACAAGGACATCCCGCAACTGCAGGCCCTCACCGCGAACAACCTCACCTACGGCCATTCCAGCGGCAAGGTCCAGAACAAGCAGGAATTTATCGCCGACATTGAAACCGGCAGAAGTGGTTTCAAGACCCTGGAAATGCAGAAACAGACCATCACCCTCAATGGCGACACCGCCCTGGTGCGCAACCACTTTTCCGCACAGGCGGTGAACAGTGGCGTCGAGGTGCCCACCGAAATTGAAAACTTCCAGGTCTGGCAGAAGCAGAAAGGCAAATGGCTGCTGATCGGGCGCCAGGCCTACAAGTTCTGAGTCCCGCCTGGATCGTTCCCACGCTCTGCGTGGGAATGCATCCGGTGACGCTCTGCGTCACTATCGCGCAAATCTACAGCGGGACGCGGAGCGTCCAAGGCGGCGTTTCCCCCCC
>NZ_JBYSWF010000003.1:0-23194 GCF_058780865.1 Pseudomonas sp. GP01-A4 | reverse complement strand
TTCCCACGCAGAGCGTGGGAACGATCCGGCCCCCTAGCACGCCTCCACCGCCCAGCGCACTTTCACCAACGCCTCGCGCAGCACCTCCCGGTCCACCGACCCCAGCGCCACACGCAAGGCATGGGGCACGTGGGCCGAGACGGCAAACGGCTCGGCCGTGGACACCGAGATATTTTCCCGTGCCAGCGCCATGGTGATCTGATCGGCGCGGGCATCTTCCGGCAACGGCAACCACAAGAAATACGAAGACGGATGGCGGATAACATTCAAGCCCGCCAACACCTCATCGGCCACCGCCTGGCGCGCCTGGGCGTCCTTACGTTTTTGCGCTTCAAGCTGCAGCACCGTGCCGTCGTCGATCCACGCGGCAGCCACCGCAGTCATCACCCCCGGGGTGTTCCAGGTGGTGGCCATGACCGTACGTTCCAGCGCCGCCATCCACTGCTGCGGAGCGGCGACAAAACCCACCCGCAGGCCGGTGGCAACGCTCTTGGAAAGCCCCGACACATACACCGTGCGTTCCGGTGCCAGCTCGGCCACCGGCGGCGGCGGGTCCTCGGCTAAAAACGCGTAGGCAGCATCCTCGATCAGGATCAAATCATGCTGGCGGGCAATCGCCACCAGGTGCTCGCGCTGCTCCCTGCTCATCACCCAACCCAACGGGTTATGCAGGGTCGGCATGCTGTACACGGCGCGTACCGGGCGCCGGGCGCAGAGTTGTTCAAGAAAGGCCAAGTCGGGGCCCGTCGCGGTCACCGGGATCGCGACGATTTCCAGGTGCAGCGTCTCGGCCAGCACCTTGAACCCGGAATAGGTCAGCGCATCCACCGCCACCACATCGCCGGGCTTGAGCAGCGACATCATGGTCACCGCCAGCCCATGCTGGGCACCGCTGACGATCAGCACCTGCTCGGCCTGCACCGTCAACCCACGACTCAGCAGATGACGCGCCACCGCTGCCCGCTCATGCAGCCGGCCGGCGTGAGGCTGATAGCGCAGCAGCGCCGCCAGGTCGCCGGACAACGCCAACTGGCGCAATGCGGTGCGCAGCAGGTCGGTCTGGCCCGGCAGCGACGGGTAGTTGAAGTTGAGATCGATCATGCCCGCCGCCACCGCGATCTGGCCGACGCCCTGCCCCGGCGACAACGCGATTTCCCGCACAAAGGTTCCGCGCCCGGTTTCACCACTGACCAGGCCCATGGCCTCAAGCTCGGTGTACACCCGGCTGGCCGTGACCAGCGCCAGGCCATGGCTGGCGGCCAACTGGCGGTGCGTCGGCAACCGGGTGCCCGCCGCCAGCGCGCCCGAACGGATATCCCTGGCGAAGGTGTCCACCAATGTCTTGTAGCGGGCGCGGGGCATAGGCGATGTATCCATGACAATTTTTTGATTGTCTTGATAGTGAATCATAGGATGCGCAGGACGCAACTTATCCCTATCGAGCCCTACACCCATGGAACGAACCACCCACCTCAACACCCGGGAAAACAACGCCAGCGGCTGGATCAACGGTTTGATCGGCGTGGTGATCTTCAGCGGCTCGCTGCCGGCCACGCGCCTGGCGGTGCTGGAGTTCGATCCGGTATTCCTGACCGTCGCCCGCGCCACCATCGCCGCCCTGCTCGGCCTGTGCCTGCTGTGGCTGTTCAAGGAAAAAACCCCGGCCCGCAGTCAGTTGCTGCCCCTGGCAATCGTCGCGCTGGGCGTGGTGATCGGCTTTCCTTTGCTCACCGCACTGGCCTTGCAGTACGTCACCAGTGCCCATTCCATCGTATTTGTCGGCCTGCTGCCTTTAGCCACTGCGGTCTTCGGCGTATGGCGCGGCGGCGAGCGGCCCAAGTTGGTGTTCTGGCTGTTTTCGATCCTGGGCAGCCTGCTGGTGGTGGGCTACGCGGTTGCCCAAGGCCTGAGCGCTGCGCCCGCCGGGGATTTGCTGATGCTGTTGGCAATCCTGGTGTGCGGCCTCAGTTATGCCGAAGGAGCCAAACTCTCGCGCACCCTGGGTGGCTGGCAGGTGATCTGCTGGGCGCTGGTGATCGCGCTGCCGATTGTGGCCCCGCTGACGGCGATCCTCGCCCCGGGCACTTTCGTGAGCATCAGCCTGCCGGCCTGGCTGAGCCTGGCCTATGTGTCGCTGTTCAGCATGCTGATCGGGTTTGTGTTCTGGTACCGCGGGCTGGCCCAGGGCGGCATTGCCGCCGTCGGGCAATTGCAGTTGCTGCAACCGTTTTTCGGCCTGGCACTGGCGGCCACGCTGCTGCATGAGCAGGTGAGCCTGGGCATGCTGGGGGTGACCGTCGCGGTGATTGCGTGCGTGGCGGGGGCCAAGAAGTTCGCCCGCTGACCATCAGCGTTCAGGCGCAACCATCTTGAACTTGATGACAATCGCATTGGACACCACGCTGTCCGCCCACTCCCCCGCGCCGATCCTGAAGTCATCGCGCTTGAGCACGAATTCGCCGTCGAATATGCCAATGCCGCTCTGCTCCTTGAGGGCCACCTTGACCTCCACCGGCCGGGTCTGGCCCTTGAGGGTCAGGTTGCCGCTGAACAGGTAACGGTTGTCGCCCAGGTCAGTGATGTGGGTCGAGGTGAAGGTGCCCACCGGGTAGGTCGTCATGTCGAACCAGCCGGGCTTGGGCAGTTCGGTGTTGGCGTCGTCGCTGCCGGCATTGATGCTCGGCAGCTGGATGGTCAGTACGGTGCTGGCGGCGGCCGGGTTTTGCGTGTCGAAATTCAGGGTCGCCGAATAGGTGCCAAACGTGCCGTACACCTCTTGGCCCATCTGGTCATAGGTGAAGCTGATGGTGCTGGCCGTCGGATTCACGTCGGTGTATTCCACGGCGTACGCGTTAGACAAGGTGGCGAGGGCAAGGACGACCGCTGGCAATCGAGATTTCATGGGATTCTCAACCGGGAATGAACACGCTGTGCACTGCTAACAGCGTAGGCGCTGGATTTATTCACGCGCCTGGCATTAGGCTCGTGCCTCGACGGAACCCAAACAACAAGGAGCCACGATGCCCGCGCTTTCCCTGCAAGACACCACCGCCCCCGAAGGCGTCTGTTATGGCTGCGGCAGCAGCAACCCCCACGGGCTGCACATCAAGAGCCGCTGGGACGCCGACGGCATCCACGTGATCGCCGAGCACCAGCCCGACGCCCGATACAGCGGCTGGCCAGACCTGGTCTATGGCGGTCTGATCGCGATGCTGGTGGACTGCCACTCGAACTGGACCGCCATGGCCTACCACTACCGGGCCGAGCAACGCGAACCCGGCAGCCTGCCGCGTATCGACTGCGTCACCGGCAACCTGGGAATCAAATTCATCAAGCCGACACCGATGGGCGTGCCGCTGACCTTGCGCGCAAGAGTCGAAGGTGACGTGGGGCGCAAAAGCCGCGTGGTGTGCGAGGTGTACGCCGATGGCGTGCTGACGGCGATTGGCGATTCGGTCTTCGTGAGGGTCGACACCGGGCAACTGGCCGCCGCGGCCCATGGCCGGGAAGCCTGATACTGGTCTACATTCAGTCCCACCGCTAATCGAGGACGCTACCGATGACTCGTCTGACCGCCAAAGACTTCGCCCCTGAACTGCTGGAGCTTTACGATGGCTACGCCCACGGCAAGATCAACCGCCGGGAATTTCTCGACCGCGCAGCACTGTTCACCTTCGGCGGGCTGACGGCCTCGGCCCTGCTCGCCGCCCTGAGCCCCAACTACGCCCTGGCCGAGCAGGTGAAATTCACCGACCCGGAGATCGTCGCCGACTACATCACCTACCCGTCACCCAAGGGCAACGGCACGGTGCGCGGCTACCTGGTGCGCCCGGCCAAGGCCAGCGGCAAGGTGCCGGCGGTGGTGGTGGTGCATGAAAACCGGGGGTTGAACCCGTATATCGAAGACGTCGCCCGTCGGTTGGCCAAGGCCGGATTCATTGCCCTGGCGCCGGATGGCCTGACCTCGGTGGGCGGCTATCCCGGCAATGATGAGAAAGGTGTGGAGTTGCAACAGAAAGTCGATCCCGAGAAGCTGATGAACGACTTTTTCGCGGCCATCGAATGGTTGATGCACCACGATGCAAGCACCGGCAAGGTGGGCATTACCGGGTTCTGTTATGGCGGCGGCGTGACGAATGCGGCGGCCGTGGCTTATCCGGAGCTGGGTGCGGCGGTGTCGTTTTATGGGCGCCAGCCGGAAGCCAAGGATGTGCCACGGATCAAGGCACCGATCATGTTGCATTACGGTGAGCTGGATACGCGGATCAATGAGGGCTGGCCGGCGTATGAGAAAGCGTTGAAGGCGGCCGGCACGACCTATGAGGCGTTTATCTACAAGGGCGCCAATCACGGCTTCCACAACGATTCGACGCCAAGGTATGACGAGGCGGCGGCGAATCTGGCGTGGGAGCGGACGTTGGGCTGGTTCAAGAAATACCTGGTGTAACCCGCCCTCCAAAACACCACCCAACTCATGTGGGAGCGGGCTTGCTCGCGAACGCGGTGTGTCAGTCAGCTGATGTTTGACTGATCCACCGCTTTCGCGAGCAAGCCCGCTCCCACAGGGGACTTTCAGCGTTCTTGAGGTCAGTGCTCCAGCGCATACCGCCGGCAATGATTCAAATACCCTTCCTCATGGCTCCCCACCAACTGCACCACACTGGTCCACAGCCACGAAGGCGCATCCAGTTGCCTGGAGCGGTTCTCTTGCAACAGCGCCATCCAGTCCTTGCGCGTATCCCGGTCCATCTGCCGCGCATGGGCCACGCCGACCACCCGCGCCAGGTACCCGGCCGCGTGCATCGCATCAATCTCGCTCAGCTCATCCAGTTCCAGCTTCATGTCCTGGGGCAGCAGTTCGCGGATGAAAAACCCGTGATCCAGAAACCGCGTGGCCAACATCCGCTCCCCCAACGCCGGTGACAGGTGCCGCGCGCCCTCCACCACCCGCCGGCCGTTATCCCGAGGCATTTTTGCCCGGGCCGCACGCGGCGCCGCAGCGCCTACCGCTTCCTTGATGTCGAGCAGGCAGTATTCCTGATCAGACTTGTCCCCTACTCCCAGCAACACCGCATAACGCAGCAATCCAAGGGAGCTGCAACCCTTGACCCAATAGGCCGAGTCCAGCAGCTCAACCTCGGCGTCGTTGGAGCGGCCTTTGAGCGAAGTCACCAGCCGGTGGATTTCATCCGACGCGCACAACGTTTCAAGGGCTGATTTTTCCGCCCGCGACAACGACCAGAAATGCTTGCCCAGCGGAATCGTCGGCCGGGTGTTTTCAATACGTTCGCGAGCCAGATTCTTCCAGGTGCGCTCCACCGCACTGCGCATCCCGGCCTTGACCTGGGACGGGCGCGGCGGTGCCTCGTCGGGCTTGTCCTTAAACGCCTGCGCGTAGCCCACCATCATCTCTTCAAGCATGCGGGCGGTGGTCACCCCCGGCAGGTCCGAACCCCGCGCAGCGGTGGCCAGGGACAACGCCAGGCGCACCAGGTCATGGGCCGGATTGCCGATCACCGCCTGGTCAAGGTCACGGATATGCATGTCGATCCGGCCCTTGGTATCGCCCGTGGGCCCAAGGTTACCGGCGTGGCAGTCGCCGCAGATCCAGATCGCCGGCCCGTGGGGCAAGCGCCGGCCGCGCTGGCTGTGCAGCCACTCGTAGAACTGCACCGTACTGCCCCGGACATACGCGTGGGCGGAGCGCGCCATCTTCAGGTTGCGCAGTTGCGTGAGGTGGGGCATTCGCGAAGAGGGACGCGGAATTTTCATAGAAGTACTCGTCGTGGAGATACGGTAGAGGCTGGCCCGCGACAAATGTTTCATTTTGTTTCAGAGGATTCTATTAATAAGCCACGCCAATCAATCCCACTGCAATCGGTCTTTCTATTCCTCCCGTCCCCGGGACTAGCATCGGGTCAACTCGATGCAGCGAGTCACAACCCTAACTGCACACATCCCCAAACACTGCCGCCCTAACAAAAGAGATAACGCAGATGAATGAAGTGATGAACACCGCACCCGCCAAGATCAACCTGGTCAAGGCCCGAGGCTCGCTGGTATGGGACGACCAGGGCAAGGAATACATCGACTGTACCGCCCAGGCCTGGTCGAACAATTTGGGGGCCAATGACCCCCGGGTGGTGGAAGCCGCCGTCGCGCAATTGCGCGAAATGACTCACATCCGCCCCAACTTTGGCTCACCGGCCCACACCCGGCTGGTGAAGAAGCTGCGGGAAGTCTCCCCGGGCGCCCTCAACCAGATGGGCTTTGCCCTGCATGGCAGCCTCGCCGGTGAAATGGCGATGAAACTGGCTTTCAAGAACCGCCCCGGCGCACAGAACCTGCTGGTGCTGCAGGACGGCTACCACGGCCGCTCCCTGGCCACCCTCGGCGCCAGTTGGCCGCACCCGAACAATCCGTTCCTGGCGATCCAGCCACGTTTCACCCGCGTCCCCCACCCCAACCCGTACCGCACGCGCCTGGGCATGGACCCGGAAACCGAGTCGCAGCTGTGCCTTGGCCTGCTGGAAGAAACCATCCTCAAGGGCGTCGACGGTGGCGTGGCAGCAGTGATGATGGAACCGATCCAGGGCAATGGCGGGCATATCGAGTTCCCCCGCTCCTACTACAAAGGCGTGCGCGAGATCTGCGACCGCCTCGGCGTGCTGCTGATTTTTGATGAAGTGCAGACCGGCTTCGGGCGCATGGGCACTATGTTCGCTGCGGACTATTACGATGTGCTGCCCGACATCATCGTGTTCGGCAAAGGCGTCGGCGGCGGCTTCCCGCTGGCCGGGATCCTCGCCGATGACAAGCTCAAGTGGTTCGACGAAGGTGAAGAAGCCCTGACCTTCGGCCACTTCCCGGTCTCGCTGGCCGCCGGCTACGCCACGGTGGAAGCGATCGTCGCCGACAACCTCTGCGAAAAGGCCCGCGACTCCGGCGACTACATCACCGCCCGCCTCAAGGACATGCAAACCCGCCACCCGCTGATCGGCGACGTGCGCTGCCCCGGGCTGATGGCGTCCATTGAGCTGGTCAAGGACCGCACCACCAAGGAACCGGCCTGCCGGGAATCCCAGGAGGTGTATCTCCTTGGGGTGGAGCGCGGCGTATTGTTTGGCGAAAGCCGCTACGCCGGGCTGGGTAACCTGATCAAGGTCAAGCCTCCGCTGGATATCGAACGCCCGTTGCTGGCCAAGGCCCTCGATGTGCTGGACGAGGTGATCGGCATCATCGAGGAGCAACGGCCATGAGCACATTCGTTGAAAACACCGTAACCGCCCCGCCGAATGCCCAGGCCCCGCTGTCCAGCGACGACGCCGACCTGGCCAGCCTCGGCTACGAGCAAAAGATGCACCGCACCATGAGTTCGTTCACCTCGTTTGCCTTGGCCTTTTCCATGGTCTCGATCAACACCGGGGTGGTCACGCTGTTCGCCGACCCGTTCAACCGCGTCGGCGGTATCGGCATCCTTTTGTGGCTGCTGGTGATCCCGCTGGTGTGCTGCATCGTCATGGTCTACTGCCACCTGGCCGGGCGCATTCCGCTTACCGGCTACGCCTACCAATGGTCCAGCCGGTTGGCGGGCAATCACTTCGGCTGGTTTACCGGCTGGGTCGCGTTCACCTCGTTTGTCGCCGGTACAGCCGCCACCTCGGCGGCCATCGGCACGGTGTTCGCGCCGGAGATCTGGGCCAACCCGACACAGGGCCAGATCCAGGGCCTGAGCATCGGTGCCACGCTGGTGGTAGGCCTGCTGAACATCTGCGGGATTCGCCTGGCCACGCGGATCAACGACATCGGCGCGATCATCGAAATCATCGGCACGGTGCTGCTGGCGATTGCGTTGTTCTTTGGGGTGTTTTTCTTCTTCGAGCACACCCAGGGCGTGGCGATCCTGACCTCCGCACAACCGGTCAGCGGCGGCACCCTCAGCTTCACCACCCTCGCCCTCGCCACCTTGCTGCCGGTCTCGGTGCTACTGGGCTGGGAGGGCGCCGCCGACCTATCCGAGGAAACCAAGGACCCACGCCGCGCCGCGCCCCGGGCGATGATTCGTGCGGTGCTGGTGTCCAGTGTATTGGGCTTCGTGGTGTTCGCCTTGCTGAGCATTGCGATCCCGGGGTCGGTCAGCGAGCTGCTCAGCCACAGCGAAAACCCGGTGATCAATATCGTGCGCCTGCAACTGGGCAACGCCGCCGGCGTGGGCATGATCGTGATCGCCTTCGCCTCGATCCTCGCCTGCCTCATCGCCAACATGGCGGTGGCCACGCGCATGACCTTCGCCCTGTCCCGGGACAACATGCTGCCGGGCTCCAAGGTGCTGGCGAAGATCAACCCGCACTTCGGTACGCCGGTCGCCGCCATCGTGCTGATCACCGCCATTGCCGTGCTGCTGAACCTGGCGAGCGGCGGGTTTGTCACGGCGATCTACTCGATGGTCGGCCTGACCTACTACTGCACCTACCTTCTGACACTGATTGCCGCGTACCTGGCCTATAAAAATGGCCGGATGCCGGGGGCGCCTGCGGGGGTGTTCAGCCTGGGCAAGTGGTTGTTGCCGATGATCGTCCTCGGCGGCCTGTGGGCCATCGCGGTGATCCTGACCCTGAGCGTGCCCGAAGAAAGCCACACCGGCGCCATCACCACCGGGGTTACACTCGGGGTCGGCGTGCTGTGGTGGTTGTTTTCGCTGCGCACGCGCCTTAACAATGGCACCGCCGGGCCGAGCGGCAAATTGCTCGACCACTAGCCGCTGATTGCAGCCAAACAACAAAACCCCGGACGCCGGGGTTTTGTCTTGTCACCTTCAAGGAGCTTCCCGATGTTTGAACAGGCCAGTTGGCTCAATCAACCCCAGCAATGGAGCCGAGAAGGCGAGCGCCTCAAGGTGCGCACCGATGCCAGCACCGATTTCTGGCGCGAAACCCACTATGGTTTTGTGCGCGACAACGGGCATTTCCTGTTTGTTGAAACCGACGGTGACTTCACCGCCCAGGTCAAGATCCACAGCGCGTTTACCCACCTGTATGACCAGGCCGGGTTGATGGTGCGGGTGGATGAAGCGCATTGGGTGAAGATCGGTGCAGAGCTGTCCGACGGTGTGACGCTGTTGAGCAGCGTATTGACCGATGGCGTGTCGGACTGGGCCACCGGTGTGTTCCCGGGTGATCCCGAGGCGTTCTGGATTCGCGCCACCGTGGCCAAGGGCGTGCTGCGCGTGCAGGTGTCGGTGGATGGTGTGAGCTGGCCATTGGTGCGCCTGGCGCCGTTCCCCGTGGCTGCGTCGTATCAGGTGGGACCTTATTGCTGCACGCCGGAACGTGGCGGGCTGGAGGTGGAGTTTTCCGAGCTTCAGGTAAGTGCGCCCAACGGCAAATCCCTGCACGACCTGTCCTGACTAACCCCGGCTGCTCGCCACTTCCATCGCCAACTCGGCAAAGTTGCGCGCCGCCACACTCGGTTGTGGCGGCAAGGCGACCGCCACTTCACACATCGGCATATCGCTGATCACCGGGAAGGCCAGGCCGGGCCGCGCATAAAAGCGTGCGGTGGACAGCGCGGTGATACTGATCCCGCGCTCCGACGCCACCGCCTGCAACTCGGTCTCCACCGTCGAAGCTTCATGGACGATCCGCGCCGGCTGGCCATCGCGGTACGCGTCGGCGGTCCAGAAACTGCGCCACACGCCCACTCCCGGTGCAGCAATGATCGGCTCATCCAGCACATCGTAGATGCTCACGCTGCTCTCCCCGGCCAACCGGTGGCTGGACGCCAGGCACGCCACGCAGGGTTCGGTCACCAGGGTGTGCAACTCGATGTCCGGCAGGCCCAGTGGCGGGCGCAGCACCGACACGTCCATGCCCTCGTCGATCCCGGCATGGGGCGAGCCGAAGTCATACTCGCGCACCACCAGTTCGATCTCCGGGTAGCGCTTGGCGAACACGCTGAGGATTTGCGGCATCAAGTCCACACCCGCGCCGATCAGGAAGCCGATATTCAATGAGCCGCGTACGCCGCGTGCATGTTCGTGGGCGGTGCGTACCAGGCGGCTTACGCCATTGACGATTTCCCGCGCCTCTACCAGCAAGGCCAGGCCGGCTTCGGTCAGTGCTACGTTGCGGGTGTTGCGTTGGAACAGTTGTACGTCCAGCAGCGCCTCAAACTGGCGGATGGTCTGGGACAGCGCCGGTTGCGAGACATGCAGACGGGTCGCGGCGCGCACGAAGCTGAGCTCCTCGGCCACCACCACGAAGGCCTTGAGTTGACGGATGTCTACGCCGGAAGTTTGCATTGCAGCCTCTTATGATCAGTGGCAGACCGAGTGGGAGAATAACCTGTGGCGAGGGAGCTTGCTCCCGTTGGGTTGCGCAGCGACCCTGAAACCATCCGCCGCGTTCTTGCTGAACTAACACCGTCGCTTCTTTGGGGCCGCTACGCAGCCCAGCGGGAGCAAGCTCCCTCGCCACAGCGTCGACCCAACCTCAGTGCATGGCCACTTCACGCAACCACGTCTTGAACGCCAGCATCGCCGGCGTCTCGGCCCGTGACTGCAAGCGCGTCAGCCAATAACTGCCGGTGGTGATGCCGATCTCGAACGGCTGGCGAATCACGTCCGTCGCCAACTGCCGGCTGAACATCATCGCCGGCGCCAGGGCCACCCCCGCCCCTTGCAGCGCCGCCTCCATCATCGCCAGGGACGAGTCGAAAACGATACTGCGCGGCACCAGCGTGTCGGCTGGCAATCCCGCGGCCTGGAACCATTGCGTCCACTCATCCGCACGATATGAGCGCAGCAGCGTGTACTTCAACAGGTCCGCCGGAGCCTGCAATTGCCGAGCAAGTTGCGGCACGCACAGCACCGTCAGCGGCGCCTCCAGCAATTGGCACGCCTCGGTGCCGTGCCACGCGCCGGAACCAAACCGGATTGCGTAATCCAGGCCTTCGGCCGCCACGTCGACGCGGTTGTTGTTGGTGGACAGGCGCAAGTCGATAAACGGGTAGCGCGCCTGGAAATCCGCAAGCCGCGGCAACAGCCAGCCCACCGCAAAGGTGCCCACCGCGCCTACCGTCAATACTTCGCGGTAATGCCCACCTTCAAACTGGCCTAAGGTTTGAGCTATCCGGTCGAAGGATTCGCGCAACACCGGCAGCAGGGTCTCGCCCTCGCTGGTGAGCATCAGGCCCCGGGGCAGGCGTTTGAACAGCGTGACATTGAGCTGCGCCTCCAGGCTTTTCACCTGGTGACTGACCGCCGCCTGGGTGACGCACAGTTCAATCGCCGCCCGGGTAAAACTCAAATGCCGCGCAGACGCCTCGAAGGCTCGCAGCGCGTTGAGTGGCAAATGGGAACGGAGCATGGCTTGACCCTAATTTTTCTAATGGCTGTTGCGAGATATCATCGTTTGCCGCGGGATCACAAACTGCCTAGATTTGCGGCGCCTGCGCAGGCAACGGTATTCACCCGATCACCTTCATGGAAGTCACGTCATCATGTACACATCCCTTTTTCCAACCGTGCGCAACACCGCGATATTCGCCTTATTGCTCGGCGCAGGCAACTGCATGGCGGCTACCGACATGCGCCAGGTCGTGGACAGTACTGTCCAGCCCCTGATGCAGCAACAGGACATCGCCGGCCTGTCGGTGGCGATCGTACAGAACGGCAAGGCGCAATACTTTAACTACGGCGTCGCCAACAAGGAGAGCAAGCAGCCCGTCACCGAAAACACCCTGTTTGAAATCGGCTCGGTGAGCAAGACCTTCACCGCCACCCTTGCCGGCTATGCCCTGGCCAACGGCAAGCTGAAGCTGTCGGACCCGGCCAGCCAATACCTGCCGGCATTGCGCGGCGACACGTTTGACCACATCAGCCTGCTCAACCTCGGCACCTACACCGCAGGTGGCTTGCCCCTGCAATTCCCCGATGAGTCCGATAACGCCGGCAAGATGATCAGCTACTACCAGCACTGGAAACCGGACTTCGCTCCCGGCACCCAACGCCTGTATTCCAACCCGAGCATCGGCCTGTTCGGCCACCTGGCAGCGCAAAGCCTGGGCCAGCCGTTTGACCGGTTGATGGCGCAGACCCTGCTGCCGAAACTCGGCCTCAAGCACACCTTTATCAGCGTACCCAAGTCACAAATGAACCTGTACGCCCAGGGTTACGACAAGGCCGGCAAACCGGTGCGCGTCGGGCCTGGCGCCCTGGACGCCGAGGCCTACGGCATCAAGACCAGCACCTCGGACCTGATTCAGTACGTTGAAGTGAACATGCACCCGGCGAAGCTGGAGAAGCCGCTGCAACAGGCGATTGCCGCAACCCACACCGGCTACTACACGGTGGATGGCATGACCCAGGGCCTCGGCTGGGAGATGTACCCCTACCCAATCACGCTGGATGCATTGACGGAAGGCAACTCGGCACAAATGGCCTTTCAGCCCCACAAGGTCAACTGGCTGACACCACCGCAAGCGCCCCATGCCGACACGCTGGTGAACAAGACTGGCGCCACCGGTGGTTTTGGCGCCTACGTGGCGTACGTGCCGAGCAAAGGCCTGGGGGTGGTGATCCTGGCGAACAAGAACTACCCGAATGCCGAACGGGTAAAAGTGGCCCATGCGATCTTGAGTGCGATGGATAAATAAATCCCTGCACACCTCAAATGTGGGAGCGGGCAAGCCCGCTCCCACATTGTTTTGTGGCGTGATTCAAGTTGGGTTTACATCCCCAGCCAATGCGGCAAGGCCAGGGAGATGAACGGCAGGTAAGTCACCATGATCAGGAACACCAGCAGGATCATCAGCCACGGCAACGCCGCGCGGATGGTCTGCCCCAGCGTCAGCCCTGTCACTGCCGAGGTCACAAACAGGTTCAACCCCACCGGCGGATGCACCAGGCCAATCTCCATGTTGACCACCATCACAATTCCCAGGTGAATCGGGTCGATCCCCAGCTTCATCGCAATCGGGAAAAAGATCGGCGCCAGGATCAGCACGATTGCCGATGGCTCCATAAAGCTGCCCGCCACCAGCAACACCACGTTGACCATGATCAGGAAACCAATCGGCGTCAGGCCCTCGGAGATCACCCACGCGGTGATTTCCTGGGGAATCTGCTCTGTGGTCAGCACGTGAGCGAAGAGCATGGCGTTGGCGATGATAAACATCAGCATGATCGCCAGGCGCCCGGACTCCAGCAGCACCTTGGGGCAATCCCTGATCTTCATGTCCTTGTAGATGAACAGCGCGACAAACGCCGAGTACACCGCCGCCACCGCCGCCGCTTCGGTCGGGGTGAACATGCCGCTGTAGATCCCGCCCAGGATGATCACCAGCAGCAACAGGCCCCAGAATGCCCGGCGGGCGCAGGTCAGCCACTCGCGAAAGGTCGCCCGTGGCTGGGCCGGCAGTTTCTTGATGCGCGCGACGATGTAGATCGCGACCATCAACATCAAGCCCAGCAGCAGGCCCGGAATCACCCCGGCCATGAACAGCTTACCCACCGAGGTTTCCGTGGCGGCCGAGTACACCACCATCACGATCGACGGCGGAATCAGGATGCCCAGGGTACCGGCGTTGCAGATGATCCCGGCGCCGAATTCCTTCGGGTAGCCCGAGCGCACCATGCCCGCCACGGCAATCGAACCCACCGCCGCCACTGTCGCGGGCGAGGAGCCCGACAGTGCGGCAAACAGCATGCATGCCAGCACCGCCGCAATCGCCAGCCCGCCGCGGATATGCCCGACGCAGGCGTTGGCAAAGTCGATCAGCCGCTGCGCCACGCCACCGGTGGTCATGAACGCACCCGACAACAGGAAGAACGGAATCGCCAGGAAGGTATAGGCGTCCGAGGTTTCAAACAGCTTGATTGCCAGGGAACTCACCGAGTCCGGGCTGAACATCAGGATTGACACCGCGCCCGACAACCCCAGGGAAATCGCGATGGGCACACCGAGGAACATGAACACGAACAGCAGCAAAAACAGACACAGAACGGCCATCAGTGACGCTCCTCATGGCTGCCGGCCAACTTGCTGGCTTCACCGGCTTCGTCGGCCAGGCCCAGCCCGGTTTGGCGGTGGGTGAAGATGCGGTAGAAAATTTCCAGGTAGCGGATGAACACCAGGGCAAAGCCGATGGGCACGATCACCACGATGTCGTCGACATCGATGCCGAACTTGTCGAGGTCTTCGGCGCCGATGTGCGCGGTGGTGACCGCACTCAGCCATTTGTAGCTGGCAACCATGAACAACCCGGCGTAGGCCAGGCAGCACAGGCAAGCCAGCATGCCCAGCAGGCGCTGCACCCGGCGCGGCGTCAGCTTGACCAGCGCGTCCACGCCCAAGTGGCCGGCGGTGCGCACGCCGTAGGAGATGCCAAAGAAAATCAGCCAGCCGAACATGGCCTTGGTCAGCGCCACGCTCCAGGTCATGTCCTGGGCCCAGCCCATGGTGTGGTCACCCAGGGCGTTGAAGAAACCGCTGCTCCACGCCCACTTGTCGGCAAGGGCAAAGAACAGGGTGTAGATGTTGTTGAGCATGACGTAGACAAAAGTCACCAGGGTCATGGCGGCCAGCAGGATGGCGATAAAGCCTTCCTCCAGGTGCTCCCAGACGCGCCTTAGCGTTTGCATGGCAAAACCTCGCGAAGCGGAGATAGGTGTGTGCAAGGCTTGGAGGCGGGAACCGGATCAAAATGTGGGAGCGGGCTTGCTCGCGAATGCAGTCTTTCAGTTGATGCATTCGGTGACTGATACACCGCATTCGCGAGCAAGCCCGCTCCCACATTTGATCTCGGTGCTCTCCAAATTACTGGTTCGACGCGTCGGCCGCCTTGATCAGGTCAGCGCCGATTTCACCTTCGAACTTCTGCCACACCGGGCGCATGGCTTCGCGCCAGAGCTGGCGTTGCTCGGGCGTCAGCTCGATGATTTCGCTGGTCTTGGCGTCGATGATCTTCTGCTTGGCCGACTGGTTCAGCGCCTCGGCCTGCTTGTTCACCTCGACGGTGACTTCAACCATGACCTGGTCCAGAGTGGTGCGTACATCCGGCGGCAGGCCGTTCCAGAACTTGGCGTTGGTGATCACCATGTAGTCGATCAGGCCATGGTTGGATTCGGTGAAGTACTTCTGCACTTCGTTGACCTTCTGGCTTTCATAGTTCGACCAGGTGTTCTCGGTGCCGTTGACGGTGCCGGTCTGCAAGCCCTGGTACACCTCGGCAAAACTCATCTTGCGCGGGTTGGCGCGGATCGCCTTGAACTGCTCCTCCAGGACGCTGGAGGCCTGCACGCGGAACTTCAGGCCACGGGCATCCTTGGGCTCACGCAATGCCTTGTTCGCCGACAGTTGCTTGAGGCCGTTGTGCCAATAGGCCAGGCCGAGGATGTTCTTGTCTTGCATCGAGGTCAGCAGCGCCTTGCCCTGGGCCGCCTGGAAACGGTCGACCGCCGCCAGGTCGTTGAACAGGAACGGCAGGTCGTAGATCTGTACTTGCTTGGTGTACTGCTCAAACTTGGCCAGGGACGGCGCCAGCATCTGCACGTCGCCCAGCAGCAGCGCTTCCATTTCCTTGCCGTCGCCGAACAGCGAGGAGTTGGGGTACACCTCGACTTTCACCCGGCCGGGCAGGCGTTCTTCAGCGAGCTTCTTGAACAGCAAGGCGCCCTGGCCTTTGGGGGTGTTTTCCGCGACGACGTGGGCGAACTTGATCACGATGGGGTCGGCCGCCTGGGCCAGGCCCGCGGCAAACAAGGTGGCGGCGCAGAACAGCGCCCGAGAAAGCTTGAGCATGGAAAATCACCTTCTTATTGTTGTGTTATAGGGCAAGGTGCCTGATGTCACGCGTATAGAGAATTTCGAATTTTAGATACCTGCGTTCGGCGTGGACGAACGCCGACTTCGCAAACAACGGGGATCCATTGTGGGAGCGGGCTTGCTCGCGAAAGCGGTGTGCCAGTCACCGGATGCACTGGCTGACCCACCGCTTTCGCGAGCAAGCCCGCTCCCACATTTCTACGGTTGCGCGGCTAATAATCGTTGGGCCCGCAACAACACCGGTGCATCCACCATCTGCCCGTCCAGCTGATACGCCCCGGCCCCATGGGCACCAGCGTCCACCACCCGTTTGGCCCAGGCCAGATCCTCGGCACTGGGGGCCAACGCCTGGTGAATCACCGCCACCTGCTTGGGATGGATACACAGCGCGCCGGCAAAGCCCATTTCATAGGCATGCCGAATCGAACGGCGCAGGCCTTCGGGGTCGTCGATGGCCGGGTGCACGCCGTCCAGCGGCGCCACCAGCCCGGCGGCGCGGGAATGCACGATCAAGGCAAGGCGAGCCTGGTCGAGGGCAAATTGCGCGGCCGGGGAGCCGCTGCTCAGGTTCAAGTCCAGCGCCAGGTCCAGGCCACCAAACGACAGGCGCTCCACCAGCGGCGCATGGGCGATTTCCGCCACCGCCAGCAAACCCCGCGCACTCTCGATAATCGGCCAGATAGCCTTTCCCGTTGCAGCCACCACGGCCACCTGGGCCGCACTTTCAACCTTGGGCAGCAACACCCCCGCGACCCCGGCGTGGGCCTGACAGAACGCCACATCGGCAAAATGCTCGGGATGCTCCGGCGCGTTGATCCGCACCCACACCCGCGCCGCCGGCGTCGCCTGCAAAAACACCCCGAGGTTGTCCCGGGCCTGACGCTTGAGCGGCTCTTCCACCGCGTCTTCAAAATCCACAATCACCGCATCGGCGCCACTGGCCAGGGCCTTGGCAAAACGTTCCGGTCGGCTGCCCGGTACAAACAGCGCAGAGCGCACAAGAGAGGTTGGCATCGTTCGATTCCTTGTCAGATAACGCCGCGTGCACGCAGGCCGTCGATGGCTTCAGCGGAGTAACCCAGCTGGTCGAGAATCCCTTGGCTGTGCTGCCCCAGCCCCGGCACTGCATCCATCCGCGGAATGAACGCGGCATTGCGCGCCGGTGGCAGCAACGACGGCAACTTGCCCGCCGGGCTGTCGACTTCCCGCCAGCTGTCCCGGGCCTTGAGCTGCGGGTGGTCCCACACGCCTTGCATGTCGTTGACTCGTGCACTGGCGATTTGCGCGTCTTCCAGGCGCTGGATCACGCCCTCGGCGCTCATCTGCGCAAAACGGTCGACGATGATCTGGCGCAGCACGTCGCGGTTTTCCGAACGCTTGAAGTTGGCCGAGAAACGCTCGTCGGTGGCCAATTCCGGGGTGAGCAGCACCTTGTCGCAGAACGCCGCCCATTCCCGCTCATTCTGCAACCCGAGCATCACCGTGCCGCCGTCGCCGGTGGGAAACGGCCCGTAGGGGTAGATCGTCGAATGCGCCGCACCCGCGCGCGGTGGCTGGGGCGCGCCGTCGAACGCGTAATACATCGGGTAGCCCATCCACTCCACCAGGCTTTCCAGCATGCTGACGTCGATGCGACTGCCCTGCCCGGTCTTGCCCCGCAGCAGCAGCGCCGAGAGGATGCCGCTGTAGGCGTACATGCCGGCGGAGATATCGGCGATGGAGCAGCCGGCCTTGGCCATCTGGTCTTCACCCGGGCCACCGGTGACCGAGAGAAAGCCGCCTTCGCTCTGGATCAGCAGGTCGTAGGCCTTTTTCTTTTCATACGGGCCACCCTCGCCATAGCCGGAGATGTCGCAGACGATCAGCCGCGGGAAGCGCTCATGCAGCGCCTCGAATGACAAACCCATGCGCGCGGCCGCGCCCGGTGCGAGGTTCTGCACCAGCACATCGGCATCGGCCAGCAGGGTTTCCAGGATGTTCCCGGCATCGTCGTGCTTGAGGTCCAGGGTCAGGCTTTCCTTGGAACGGTTGGTCCACACGAAATGCGAGGCCAGGCCGCGCACGCGCTCGTCATAGCCCCGGGCAAAGTCGCCCGCCCCGGGACGTTCGATCTTGATCACCCGCGCGCCCAGGTCGGCCAACTGGCGAGTGCAGAACGGTGCGGCAATCGCGTGTTCCAGGCTGACAACGGTGATGCCGTCCAGCGGTCGTTGATTAGCGGTCATGACAGTTCCTTAAAGCCAGTGAGCCAGGGACGCGGCGTTGCGCAGGTCCCAGACTTTTTCGATCAGCCCGGTGGTTTGTGCGGGTGTGCGGGCACCGCTGAATTGAGTCAGGCGCTGGAACTTGTCGGCCAGCTCCGAGCGGTTCAGGGTGTTGCCCGGGTCGCCCTTGGGTTCGTCGATGGCGCCGTGCAGGGTGCGACCATCGGCGGTGGTCACGATCACCCGGCCCAGCCAGCGCTGCGGATAGGCACCGTCGACTTCGGCGTCGAGGGTCATGGAGACCTTGTCGCGAAACGCCGCCACGTCCCCGTCGCTCAGCGCCAGCTCGTGAAACTCGGTCAGCCCGGCCTTGCCATGCACGGCAATCAACCCCAGCACGGTGCCCATGGAGAACTTGGCCTGGTGCACGGTCTGCGGCAGCGTCACCCGGCCCAAAACGTCGATGGCGCCCTGGTGAACGCGGGTTTCCACATGGGCGATCTGCTCATGGCCCAGCCCTTCGCGCTGCATCAGATCCAGCAGCGCATCGGCGGCCGGATGGGTATGCCGGCATGAAGCATGGAACTTGAACGACGTTTCCAGCAGCGCCCAGCGACTGCCGAGGCGATCCGACAATTTGCCTGGGTCGGCGTCGGTGGACATACCCGCCGCCATCCCCTGATCACCTTCCAGAATATTGCGCGCACCGGTCAGCCCGTCCGCCGTCAGATACGCCGCCAGCAAACCATCGGCAGCGGCCTTGGCAGTGTGCAGTTGCTTGGAGTCGGCGGCATCCCGCAGGAACTCCCACAGCCCGGCCGCCTGAGTGCCGGCACTGCCCAGCAAATTGATGAATTGCTCTTGGTTGAAGTCGAGCAATTTGCCCACGGCCACCGCCGCCGCGAGAGTGCCGACGGTGGCCGTGGTGTGGAAGATCCGGTAGTGGGAGCGGCCCATGAACTCACCGATGCGAATCCCGGCTTCGTAGCCGGCCACCGAGGCCAGCAGCAGCTCGCGACCGGACTTGCCGAGGTCTTGCGCCGCCGCCAATGCCGCCGGAAACACCACGGTCGCCGGGTGCAATACCGAGCTGTTGTGCAGGTCATCCTGCTCCACCAGGTGCGACGACGCGCCATTCACCAGCGCGGCGAAATAGGCACTGCTGCTGCCGCCGTTGACGATGATCTGCGCCGGGCCATCAGCCGGGCCCATCCTGCGGGCATAACGTTCGAACAGCGGGATCGGATGCGCGCCCTTGCTGGCCAGCGCCGAGGCGAGCCAGTCGAGGAACAGGTCTTCGGTGCGGGCGAGTACGGCGTCCGGCAATTGTGCGTAATTCAACTCGGCGAGGAACCGGCACAGCGCTTGGGTATGGCTCATGGTCGGGCCCTCAGAAGCTGCGTGGCAGTTCGAGCAGATGCTCGGCCACGTAGGACAGGATCAGGTTGGTGGAGATCGGCGCAACCTGGTACAGGCGGGTCTCGCGGAACTTGCGCTCCACGTCGTATTCGCAGGCAAACCCGAAGCCGCCGTGGGTTTGCAGGCAGGCGTTGGCCGCCTCCCAGGAAGCCTTGGCCGCGAGGTACTTGGCCATGTTCGCGCTGGCCCCGGCATTGGCGCCGCTGTCGTATTCCTCACAGGCACGCCAGCGCATCAAGTCGGCCGCTTCGATCTCGATATGGGCTTCGGCAATCGGGAACTGCACGCCCTGGTTCTGTCCGATGGGCCGACCAAATACCACGCGGTCGCGGGCATAGGCGCTGGCTTTCTCGATAAACCAGCGGCCATCGCCGATGCACTCGGCGGCAATCAGCGTCCGCTCGGCATTCAAGCCGTCGAGGATGTAGCGAAAGCCCTTGCCCTCCTCGCCAATCAGGCTGTCCAGCGGCAACTCCAGGTTGTCGAAGAACAGTTCGTTGGTCTCGTGGTTGACCATGTTGGCGATGGGCTGCACGGTCAGGCCGTTGCCGATGGCTTCCCGCAAGTCCACCAGGAAGATCGACATGCCTTCGGATTTTTTCTTCACCTCGGCCAACGGCGTGGTGCGGGCCAGCAGGATCATCAGGTCGGAATGCTGCACCCGCGAGATCCAGACTTTCTGGCCATTGATCACGTACTTGTCGCCGCGCTTGACTGCGGTGGTCTTGATTTTGGTGGTGTCGGTGCCGGTGGTGGGCTCGGTCACGGCCATCGACTGCAGGCGCAATTCGCCGCTGGCGAGCTTGGGCAGGTAAAAGCTTTTCTGTGCTTCGCTGCCGTGACGCAGCAAGGTGAACATGTTGTACATCTGGCCGTGGACGGTGCCGGAGTTGCCACCGCAGCGGTTCACTTCCTCCAGTATCACCGAGGCTTCCGCCAGCCCCAGGCCGGAGCCGCCGTAGGCTTCCGGGATCATTGCCGACAGCCAGCCGGCGTCGGTCAGGGCCTTGACGAAGGCTTCCGGGAAACCCTTTTCTTCATCGACCTTGCGCCAGTAGGCGGCGTCGAATTCGGCGCAGAGTGCGCGCACGCCTTCGCGGATGGCATTCAGTTCTTCGTTGTCATTCGGGTTCATTAACGGCTCTCCGCCTGTTGTTCTTGGAGGTTTATTCGAAATGCAGTTCGGCGCGCTGGGCCAGGCCGTCGGCGTTGCCCGCCCACAGTTCCGCGACGCCCGGCGCGGTGACGTGCCCGCCCACTTCAAAGGCTTGCGGGGCAATCAACGGGCGCACGCCGCGATACGAGAAACGGCGCAACGTGGCCGCGGGGTTGGCGCGGCAAAATGCGCGCAGGCTCAAGGTGGCGATTAGCGGCCCGTGCACCACCAGCCCCGAATAACCTTCGGTGCCGGTGACATAGGGGTAGTCGTAGTGAATGCGGTGGCCGTTGAAGGTTACGGCGCTGTAGCGGAACAACAGGGTTGGCGTCGGGTCGACCGCTTCACGCCAGGCGCCTTCGAGGAGCGCGTCACCACTGCCCTGCTTGGGCGGCGTGGGTTCGCGGTAGACGATGTCCTGTTCTTCGCGCAGGGCCAGGCGGCCGTCCTGGGAATAGTCGTGGCGCACGGTGACGAACAACAACGAGCCGGTGCGACCGGTTTTTTCTTCCACCTGGGTGATGGTCGAAACGCGGGTGGCGGCCTCACCGGCACGCAATGCATGGAAGAACTCGATGCGCCCGCCGGCCCACATGCGGTTGCGATTATCGGCCGGCGGCAGGAAGCCGCCACGGGCCGGATGACCGTCACCGCCCAGGGCGGACTCGGGCAGCGGGTCCTGGAAGAAGCACCATTGCCACAAGGGCGGAACCGGCTCGCCATCTGCCGGTGCCGCTTCGCCAAAGGTGGCGGCGATGCGTTTGAGCAGGTTGTGGCTCAAGTGGTCGTGGGCTGTTTCGCTACGGCCGATCCAGTCTGTGGCGCTCATCAGGTGCATGTCCTCGGGCAGGGAATCTGAACCGGATCATGCTGGGCCCTGGCCGTTCTGAGAATTTGCATTTCAATAAAGCAGCGTTCGGCTATGCTGAACGCCATCGCCCATAAAAAGATCTCAAGAACCCGGATGATCAATGTGGGAGCTGGCTTGCCTGCTCCCACATGGGTTCTTCGTCGCTGCCCCGGAGCCTTGCATGCACTTTGATCTGGCTGACTTACGCCTGTTTATCCATATCGCCGAATCCCCCAGCCTGACCCAGGGCGCCAAGCGCGCGTTCCTTTCGCCGGCCGCCGCCAGTGCGCGGATCAAGGCCCTGGAGGGCCAACTCGACACCCGCCTGTTGTACCGCGACAGCCGTGGTGTGGAAATTACCCCGGCGGGCGAACGGCTGCTGCACCATGCGCGGCTGATCATGCGCCAGGTGGATTACCTGAAAAGCGAGTTCACCCAATACGGCATCGACTCGGCCGGGCATATCCGCATTTTTGCCAACACCACCGCCGTGACCGAGTTTCTCCCGGAGGTGCTGGCCGGCTTCCTGTCCCAGCGCCCCGGCGTGACGGTGGACCTGCAGGAGCGGCTGTCGCGGGATATCGTGCGGGGCGTGCTGGATGGCACCAGCGACATGGGCATCATCGCCGGGCCTGTGGAAGCGTCGGGTTTGCAGGTGCTGCACTTCAGCACCGACCACCTGGTGCTGACGGTACCGGTGGGGCATCCGCTGGCGGGCCTGCCTTCGGTGACGCTGGAGCAAACCCTGGCTTATCAACATATCGGCTTGCATGACGGCAGCACGTTGCTGAGTTTCCTGCGTGAGCATGTGGAGCGGCTGGGCAAGCACTTGTCGTTGCGCATTCAAATGTCGAGCTTCGAGGCGATCTGCCGGATGGTTGAGGCGGGCGTGGGGATCGGCATCATTCCCGAGTCGGCGGCGGTGCGGCACAGCCGGACCATGCAACTGGTGACGGTGAAGCTGGATGAAGTTTGGGCAGTGCGCGAGCGCAGTATTCTGGTGCGGGAGCTGGAGGCGTTGCCGGGGACGATTCGGGCGTTGATCGCGACCTTGATGCCCGAGATGGAACCGCCCCGGCTGCCGGGCGCCTAAGCTAACGTTGCCCTTTTGCGAAGGAGATCTGGTCATGCAGCTTGAAGGTTCCTGCCATTGCGGCGCGGTTTCGTTCAGTCTTGAGAGTGCGCATCCCTACCCTTATCAGCGGTGTTATTGCTCGATTTGTCGCAAGACCCAGGGGGGTGGCGGGTATGCGATCAACCTTGGGGGGGATGCCAGGAGCCTCAAGGTGCGGGGGCGCAAGTTGATTTCGATTTATCACGCGCGGATGAAAGAGCCGGGGGATAGCCGGGCGCATGCGAGTACGGCTGAGCGGCATTTTTGTTCGCAGTGTGGGTCGGGGTTGTGGTTGTTCAGTCCGCAGTGGCCGGAGTTGATTCATCCGTTTGCTTCGGCGATTGATACGCCGTTGCCGGTGCCGCCGGAGCATACGCATTTGATGCTGGGGTCGAAGGCGCCGTGGGTTGAGGTGAGTGTTCGCGCGGGGGACCTGGAGTTTGAGGAGTATCCAGAGGAGTCGATTGCCGAGTGGCATGAGCGGTTGGGGCTGGGTTGATTGATTAAGTGAGTGAGTGAGTGAATATCCGTTATTTGGGTGATGGCTGAGATTGGTTCCGCTCTTACAGCGGCTCACTTTTGAAAAGCGCAAAAGTAAGCAAAACGCTCTTGCCCCACCACTCGGCA